>NZ_MJGC01000076.1 GCF_001746915.1 Desertifilum tharense IPPAS B-1220 | reverse complement strand
CCTTTTCCTGGTGCTGTTAGCGTGGTGGAACCACACCGAAACCATCCCGAACTCGGAGGTGAAACGCTACTGCGGCGACGATAGTTGGAGGGTTGCCTCCTGCCACAATAGCTCAGTGCCAGGTTCTTATTTACTCAAAACCTCTGTATGATTCACTTCAATACAGAGGTTTTTGGTTTTTAAATCCTCAAAATTTAATCAGGGAGCGTTTATCCTGACGCTCCCTTTGGCTAATGGTTATGCTCCACCCCGAAGTTTATCGAGAACTGTACGATCTTCTAAGGTAGAGGTATCACCTGCGAGTTCTTGACCTGATGCTAAATTTCTGAGTAAGCGACGCATAATTTTACCGGAGCGAGTTTTTGGCAAGGAATCTGTGAATCGAATTTCGCCTGGACGTGCTATTGCCCCAATTTCTTTGACGACGTGCTGCTTTAATGCAGAGGCTAATTCCTCACTAGGTTTCTGATTTCCTTCTAGGGTGACAAACGCTACAATGTCTTCTCCTTTGAGGTCATCAGGTTTACCTACCACGGCAGCTTCTGCGACTGCTGGGTGGGATACTAGGGCTGATTCAACTTCCATTGTCCCTAAGCGATGACCTGAGACGTTAACGACATCATCGACGCGCCCCATTACCCAAAAGTAGCCATCTTCGTCGCATCTAGCGCCATCGCCAGCAAAGTATAGGTATTGTCCATCTTTAGGCGCAATATGCTCCCAGTAAGTCCGGCGAAAACGATCGGGATCGCCGTAGACGGTTCTCATCATACCGGGCCACGGATGACGAACGACCAAATATCCGCCTTCGTTATGGGGCACTGGATTGCCGTCTAAGTCTACAATATCGGCTAAGATACCTGGAAAAGGAAGCGTTGCCGAGCCTGGTTTTGTGGCAGTGGCACCCGGTAGGGGGGTAATCATAAATCCCCCGGTTTCAGTTTGCCACCAAGTATCAACGATTGGGCAACGTTCGCCTCCAATGATGCGGTAGTACCACATCCAGGCTTCGGGGTTAATGGGTTCGCCGACTGTTCCTAATAAACGCAGAGAAGCAAGATTGCGGGCTTTGGGATGGTGTTCGCCCATTTTGATGAAGGCGCGAATGGCTGTGGGAGCAGTATAGAAGATGGTGACGCCATGCTTTTCAATGACATCCCAGAAGCAACCGGGGTTGGATGCGCGTGGCGCGCCTTCGTACATTAAGGTTGTTGCGCCGTTGGATAGGGGGCCATAGACGATATAACTATGTCCAGTAATCCAACCGACATCGGCGGTACACCAGTAGACATCTGTTTCTTGAAGATCGAAGGCCCATTTTAAGGTGATGTGACTATAAAGGTTGTAACCGCCTGTGGTGTGGACTACGCCTTTTGGCTTGCCTGTTGTTCCTGATGTGTAGAGAATAAACAGCATATCTTCGCTGTCCATTGGCTCTGGTGGGCAATTAGCAGAAGCGCCTGCTTGCAAGTCGTGCCACCAATGGTCGCGTCCGGGTTCCATATTAACTTGCTGTTTGGTGCGCTGTACGACTAAGACGTTCTCAACGCTAGGCGCGCCGTTGTCTGCTATGGCTTTATCGACTTGAGGTTTGAGGGGAACGATGGTGTCTTTTCTAAATCCTCCATCGGCGGTGACGACGAGTTTCGCTTGGGCGTCTACTAGACGGTCTTTTAAGGCTTCTGCACTGAAGCCTCCAAAGATAACGGTATGAGCTGCACCAATTCGGGCACAGGCTAACATGGCGATCGCAGCTTCCGGTATCATCGGCATATAAATACCAATGCGATCGCCCTTTTGGACTCCTAACTGCTTGAAGACGTTTGCCATTTGGCAAACTTCGCGATGCAATTGAGCATAGGTCAAAGTCCGGGAATCTCCGGGTTCGCCCTCCCAAATTAAAGCGGCTTTATTTTTTCTCCAGGTTGTTAGATGCCGATCTAGACAGTTATGGGAAATATTGATCTTGCCATTGACAAACCATTTGGCGAAAGGGGGTTGCCAGTCCAGAACAGTATCCCACTTTTGAAACCAGTCTAGTTCGGTTTCGGCTAACTCTGCCCAAAACGCTTGCGGATCGGCTTTAGCTTTCTCATAAATTTGCTGATACTCATCCAGACTCTTAATATGGGCGTGCTGTGAGAACTCAGGATTGGGCTGAAATAAGCGTTTTTCTTGCAGAATCGATTCTATGGTTGGCTGTGACATAAACGGTTGTTCAATCGTTACGTTTCTTCAAACCATTTTGAGGCTAGATTAGCCCTAATGGATCTTTAATTTCGTTAAGTTTGAATTCGGTGTTTTTTTGTCAGTTGAGGTATTGAAAGTTTCTCTCAAGATTGAGATGAGCAATTTGCAAGTTTTGGGAAAATAGCGAACGCGGGTCTATCTTTGCCGCCCATTTCTGTCAGGATAATTTCGCTTTGGGTCGGGTGGACAGATGCAAGACCTAGCTCGTTTTGTCAATCACCTTACAAGCCTTTTACTGGTTTATTCAATTCAAAAATGGTTCACTCTCTGTTTTGGACGCCGTTACATGCTCAAATCGATCGAAGCTTAAAGCACCGCCAAATCCTGCCCAGAGGATCGAGGGTACTTATTGCCGTATCCGGCGGACAAGATTCGCTCTGCTTGGCAAAGCTGTGTCTAGACTTACAACCCAAGTGGGAATGGAATCTGGCGATCGCGCATTGCGATCATCAATGGCAAGCTGACTCGCAAACCAACGTTAAGCAAGTCCAAGAACTGGCGCAGACTTGGCAACTGCCTTTTTACCTTAAAACTGCCACGCAACTGCGAGAAAGCGAAGCAGAAGCTCGAACGTGGCGCTATCAATCCTTGATCGAAATTGCTCGCGATCGCCATTATCAAATCGTCGTCACCGGACATACAGCCAGCGATCGCGCCGAAACCCTACTTTACAACCTGGTACGCGGCAGCGGTGCGGATGGCTTGCAGTCCCTCACCTGGAAACGACCCTTAACAAACACCATCAACCTAGTGCGTCCCCTCCTCGAAGTCAGCCGTCAGCAGACGCTTGAATTTTGCCAACAGCTTAATTTACCCGTTTGGCAAGACGCGACCAACCAAGACCTCAAATATGCTCGCAACCGCATCCGCCAAGACCTAATTCCCTACCTTCAGCAGCATTTTAATCCCCAAGCCGACAAACACCTTGCTCAAACCGCAGAACTCCTCCAAGCCGACATTGCCTACCTAGAAGAAAGCGCCACCAAAATCCGCCTAGAAGCGCAACATCAAAGCGAACGAGCTATTCATCGTCTAGTCTTAAAGAGCGCCCCTCTTGCCTTACAGAGACGGGTCATCCGGCAATTTTTAATCGAGGTTCTACCTCACTCCCCCAATTTTCAGCAAATTGAGAAAGTGATGCGCTTAATTGATGCACCCAACCGCTCCCAAACCGATCCCTTCCCTGGGGGGGCGATCGCCAAAGTCGAACACCCCTGGATTCAGGTCATCAACCCCTAAGAAGCAGCCAACTCCGCCCCCGACTGATTCACCAAACTCATCACCGTTTGTCGCATTTGGGCGATCGCGCTGAGTTGATAATCTCCCGTCTCTTGAATTTGAGCGATCGATTGATTCATCGCCTCTAGGGTGTCGCGCTGTTCATTAATCCGGTCTTGGAGCGCCTGAAGCACCTCTTGATATAACGCCACCTTCGCCTGTGCTTGAGCGGCGGCCACCCGTTGTTCGGCTAGCGTCGTTTCCAGTTGCTTTAATTCATTGCGTTTTGTTTCTTGCTCGCCGACTTGGGTATTCACCAAACTTTCAGCCTGTTGAATCGCCTCCCGCATTTGGCTAATTTCACCTTCGAGCTTTTGGAGTTCGGCCGTTTGAGCTTGTCGTTGCGCCTCCAACTGCTCAACCACAGGAGCCAGATCGATCGGCTTCTCTTGTCCGGGTTCCATAGGCAAACCTTGACGGCGACGAAGAACCCCTTCATGCTGCTTAAGAATCTCTTCGCGTTCGCGCAAATTTCTGCGAGAACCCACCAGAGACTCATTTAACATCTGGTAACTTTCTTGCTCGTTGGATAGCTCAGTTTCCAGCGATAGCCGATCGTACTCGCTAGCTTGCTCAATCTTTTGTTGAATTTCATCAATAGCCTGTCGCTGAAGTTCTAACTCTTCCTCCTGATCGCGGACAAACCGCGAAGCCTTATCGAGATCGGCTTGCAGATCGCGAACCATAACTTGCAGCTCATCAAGAGGCATCTTTTCTAGAGCCTCAATATCAATTTTGAGCGTAATGCTGACCTGATCGGAAGACTCCGCCAACACGCAAATTCGTTGGTACAGTTCCTCTGTATTCCGGAGCGTAATCCCCAGGGCGCTTGCATAATCTTGTTTAACCGTCAAAGAACTCTGTTGAATTCTTAGCTCAGAGCGAGCCTGTTCTAGTAGCGTTTGAGCCTGCTGCCACTCTGAGGAACGCGAAGAGAGTTCTCGATCGATGCGTTCCACCTCAGCCTGTAATTGTTCCGCACTCTGGCGTTGTTGTTCGAGTTGCTGCCAATGACCCTCCATCACTTGCTGTTGAACGTTCGCCAGTTCAACAGCTCGATTCAGAGAGTCTCGCATAGAATCCGTTGGCGCGATCGCCCCTGCCAAACGATTTAAACTCTCCTGGATTTGTTGAGCTTGCGCCTCATCTAAAACAGAAGCATGGTTTAACTGATCCGTTTTTTCTTCAAGTCGGCGTTGTTCGCCTCTGAGATGTTCCCAAGCCCCCTCCAGCTCCTGGCGGTTGCTCAGAATCTCCTCCTTTAAACGTTCCGCCTCCTCGCGAGCTTGTTCGCAAGCTTGACGTTGCTGTTCGAGATTTTCCGCCTCTTCTTCCAACTTCGCCAGTTGTTCCTCGCGCGCGTAAATCTCCATCTCGCGGCGATTTAACTCCTGCGCCTGGTAAGTCAAAGACTGCTTCCACTGCTCAATTTCTTCTTGCTGACCCTTAAACTTATCTTGCGCTCGCGAGAACCCTTGCAAAATCCCCACTAAAGGACGACCGGCTTCTTGAGGAGGCCGCTGAACTTGCTTAGAAGCCGACAGCTCAACCAGCACCAAAGCGCCATCTTTAAAGTTTGACGCTTCATCGGCAGCGATCGTTTCTTCGCCAGCTACAGCGCTCCACTGCTCGCCCCGCTGACAAGCGAGCAACTTGAGTTCGGCTTTACCGCCCGCGCCAAAAACCCCTGTCTTTTTTTGTACTTCTGCTAGATACAGCACGCTGGTAATCCTCTTGATGCTTCCATGCCCAGTGACCGAAATGCTTCCCCATGCATAATTAGAGTTTTAACTGAATTCCCTCCGACAAGCGAGAAAACCTCTTGAGCGCAGGATCGGGATTTTGTTCATTTTAGGCAACTCAATGTAAGTCTGTTAGTCCGATCGATCATTAGAATCTCAGGTTCTGACCCAGATAACAACGGATTACAAGAGTGCTGCAAACCCTAGTCGCGTTTGAGATAAGACCTAGCGCCCAGCCTGACTCAAACCCATTGCTTGTACGCCATTAGGAGCGTGGCAGAAGCTAAGTGGTTAGTGAGAGTGTCATACTACGCTTAGTTATCTTAACCTCACCCAACCCTTCCCTGAAAGGGTTGAGATCGAACATTTCTCGCTTGAGCGCTGCTAAAAATCGAGTCGAAATGGTGAAAACTGAAGGACGTTCCTGAGAAAAAGCAGGTACGACCCGTTCTATCTGGACTTACAATTAAACTAAATTCTTGCAAGACTTGAGTTAACCCGATCGACAACTAACAGGGATAAAAAGCGAACTCTAGCTTGAGTAGCTTGCCGTTCTTAATTTAACATCGCTTTGGGTAGTCGCGGTCAAGTTCGCAAGTTTGTTGCGTTAAGTCCCCAACTCGCAAGAGTTATTGGCTCTTCTCCTGATAGTGAGGCTGCGTCACACTTCCTAAGTAAGAGTCAATTTCCGAAACGGCTGCCATGCTCTGAACGCTGGATTTCAGCTCCAAGGAGAATAGCAGAACCCAAACGGGCGAGTCTCTTACAGCAGATGACCCGCACCCATCCCGAATGTTTCGTCAATTCGGCAAAATTGAGCCAAAATCACAGGTGATTGTCAGGAGAAACTAGAAAGCTTCATGCAGGGTCAGTTAAGCGAAATTGATATCCGGAGCATCCTGCAACTCATTGAGTTGGGACAGCGAACCGGCGAACTCTTTGTGGAGGCCTATAGCTTGCCCTCTAGCTTAATTGGGAGCGAGAGAACGGGGCGATTCTCCAAGGGTGCGCTGCGCGAATCGCTGGTCGGACAATCTTGGTTTGTCTTCTTTTTGAACGGACAGATCATTTACGCCACCGTCGATCCAGACAGCAACCGCAAGTCGCGCCTGCGAGACTACCTGCGGCGCTATAGAAAAGAGAGCGCCCTAGACAACCTAGAGAAACCCGCCGTCCGCTTGAGTGGAATTGCGGCAACCAACGCCCCAGAATACGGCTATCTGTGGGCCTTACTCGAAAATCACCTCCTGACCCCGGCGCAAGGTCGCAGCATCATTCAAAGCATGGTGCATGAAACGCTATTTGACCTTCTGAGCCTGCACAGTGGAGCCTTTATTTTTGAACTCAGTCCCGCCCTCGCCCCCCAACTGATGACCCTGGAAATTGGCTCTCTAGTCGCGCAAATCATGCAGCAAGTACAAGAGTGGAAGCAATTTCACCCGCATATCCAATCGCCCGATCAATGTCCGGTGCTATCCAACGAAGCCAAAGTCCGCGAAAACTTTAATGCGAACACCCTCAAAACCCTGGATCGATGGGTCGATGGACAAACCTCAATTCGCAAAATTGCCCGCCATCTCCATAAAGACGTGCTGACCGTAGCCCGCGCCATTTATCCTTACATCCAACAAGGGCTAGTCCAGCTTGTCTATCCGGCTTCCGAAACCCCTTCTGGGAAGCGCGAGTGGATGCGCGCTCAAGAAGAAACCCGCGTTCCGCGCATTGTCTGCATTGATGATGGGGTAGCGTTGTGTAAAGCCGTCGAATATATCTTGAAACAGCAAGGCTATGAAGTAGCGGCAATCTCAAATCCGATTAAGGCCCTCAGTCTAGTGTTCCAGCTCAAGCCCGACTTGATATTATGCGATATTGCCATGCCAGAACTGGATGGCTACGAAATTTGTGCTATGCTCCGTCGAGCAACCCTGTTCCGGCAAACTCCTATTGTCATGCTGACCGGTAAAGATGGTTTTATCGATCGAGTCAAAGCTCGCATGGTCGGAGCGACAGACTATCTTACAAAACCCTTTGGAGAAGGGGAGTTATTAATGATATTAGAGAAATATATTGGCCCTGGCAGCAGAGACTACTCTCTCCCGAATCAACTCCTGGATGATGCCCTAGCAACTGAGTTGGAACTTGAGATGCGGTGAGACTGCCTCTGCTCTTTAAAACACCCATGCACGTTAAATTGAGAGAGTAAGCCTAATGGTCAAAGCACGCTCTGACAAACTGCAATTAGTCTTTCCCGTTGTTGGCGGAGGCAAGAGCGCAGGTAGGAAATTATGAGTACAGTTCTGGTTGTAGAAGATAGTGTTGCCCAACGGGAAATGATCGCCGACCTCCTCAAAGGAAGCGGATTAACCGTAACGCTTGCCAGCGATGGGGTAGAAGCGCTTGAGCAAATCCAAAGCCGTTGTCCCGATCTGGTCGTGTTGGATATTGTGATGCCTCGCATGAACGGTTACGAAGTGTGCCGTCGGTTGAAGAACGATTCCAAGACTAAAAGCATACCCGTAGTGATGTGTTCTTCTAAGGGGGAAGAATTTGACCGCTACTGGGGGATGAAACAAGGGGCGGATGCTTATATTGCTAAACCCTTTCAGCCAACGGAGTTGGTCGGAACCGTGAAGCAACTCCTGCGAGGATCGGTATGAATTGTTTGTAGAGTCCCATTCAACTGAGTTATGCATCCTTTTTCGATTAGCTTGCACAGTTTCCGGAGGGTTTCATGGTTGGAAATCCAGATTTTTTAACTGGGGTGGGTCAAGATCAGGCCCCGGAATTCCAGGAACTCGAAAGTCCTGAAGGCGAGCTACACTTAAGATTCTTCGTACCATCTAAAAGTGAGTTCGCGCTCAGTGCTACGGGTATCCGAGAAGTGCTGTCTCAGTCTCCCGACCAAATTACGCCCATTCCCAATGTGTCGCCGCTCTTGCTCGGAACCATTAATATTCGGGGGCGAGTGATTTGGGTCGCCGACTTGGGTCAATTTTTAGGCGATGGCGTCCCACTCAATACAGACCGGGCAGAAATCCCAGTGATTGCGATCGAAGATCAAGATACGATGCTGGGTTTAGCGGTCGATCGGATTGTGGGGATGGATTGGTTGGATGTCGAAGAAATTCAGCGACCGACCAATGTTCCGGATATCATGGAACCGTTCATTCGCGGGGAGTGGGCGATCGATCCAGAGACCAATAAATGCCTGCGGTTGCTCAACCAAGTAGCGTTACTGCGTTCCGCTCGCTGGGCAGCCTAAACCGGAAAATGTAGATTGTTCTGAAATTTTAATGTAGCGTTCAACTTCTCGCTTCGGGGGGGGCAGATGGGAGCAAACACGGATTATGCACAGGAATACCAACAGGCCGAAACTGCTTACGTGCAGGGTCGGTATGAGGAGGCGGCTAGCACGATCGATCGCTTGGTCGAGGTTTACCCAGACGATCCGAGTGCCCGTTTATTGCGGGGTCATATTTACTGCTATGGTTTGCAGCAATACGATCTGGCGATCGACGAGTATGAATCGGTGAAGTCGATGGCTAGCGATCCAGTCTTTGTAGAGTATGCCAATCAGGGGATTGACTATGCTTTGCAATATACAACGGGACATGGAGTCGGTGCGGCTGTAGAAAATGGTTCTGGGGGATATTTGCCGGATGAAAATTTTGATGAAGCTGCGCGATCGCCCTTAGAGAGTTTGGATACGGGCGATGAGTTCGACGACTTAGGACAGTATGACCTGAACGCCTTTGAAGATGAAGGCGCGATCGCATCTGATTTTTCTGATTTTGAGGATTCTTTTGATAATCCGTTTGCGGCGAGTCCGGAGGCGGTTGCGGATTTAGAATCTTCCCCCGGTTTCGAGCCACCCTCTGGGGTTGCCGATCCCTTTGCGATTCCTGAAGATTTTAGCGTCGATCCCTCAGAAGGGTTCGAGTCAAGCTCGCCGTTCGCTCTAGATGATGAAATGCTAGATACGGTAGAGCAGGTCGATGATTTTGCCGCACCCTTCATTCCCCAGGATTTGGATGAGGACGATTTAGGGAGCAGCGAAGATTTAGATCCGGGAATTCTGGATGAATTCGATGAAAGCTTTAATCCGAGCTTGGATTTTGATGAAGAAGAGCCGTTTTCTAGCAACGCGGCTTCAGTCAGCGATATTCCTAGCTCGACGGGTACAACCTTTGGCAAGCACCAATCCTTTCCAAGGAGTGCCGAACCCATTGAAATGCCGGATGAAGAAGAGTTTTTCCATTCTTCTGCACCAATGGGCGAAGACCCGACCTTTTTCATGGGAAGCGTCAATCAACTTGACGACCTCGAAGAAGAAGATGAACCCTTCTATTCAGGTTCCAATCGGTTTGGCAACAACGGCAGTCCGGAGCCAACGCTGTTAGATACGCAAAATTCTAGACCTTTAGGCCAGCTAGATTCCTTCGATCGCTTTGACGATGATTCCTTCGATCTCGATGAAGGATTTTCTAATGTCGAAGCGTTTGATGAAGTTAGCGAACCGCTGTCTGGGATGGGACAAAACAGCAGCGTTGATTTTCTAGAAGAGTTTGATGTCTTTGATGACAAGTTTGAGGATATTTCGGGATTTGGCGATTTAGGCGAAAATTCCGGCGATCTCAATAGCGCTCCTTTGTCCACATCCAGTTTTATGCCCCCGACTAGCGGGATGGCGAGTGCGGCGAAAGCATCGCTAGCGGATAATGGCGATCGCTCCGGGATTTTAGAAGAAGAAATGTTCAGCCTTTCCACAACGGCTGACCCCATTCCCACCTTCGCCAGTCCAACCAGTGCTGGTGCAGAACCCGCCGTTTCCGTCGAGCAGGGATGGCTGAGTTTCTTTGAGAATGCCTCCCTCAAGCAAAAACAAATTTACACGGCCTCAGCGGCTGGAGTCGTTTCAGCATTGGCGATCGCCGGCGTCATTTACGCCACCCGTCCCGATGCGTCGCCCTTATCCAAAATTATGATGATTTTGGTTCCCGGCGCAGCCTCCGGTGCCGCCACCTACGCGTTGGGAAATGTCACCTCTCGGCAAATTCGGCGCTCTACCCACGACCTGCAAAGCCAGTTTGAAGCCGTCGCCGCCGGTCAACTCGGCACCCAAGCCACCATCTACAGCGAAGATGAATTAGGTCAACTGGCCGAAAGCTTCAACCGCATGGCTCGGATTATCCTGACCACCATGAGCGAGGCACAGCGGAAAGCGGCCGAACAAGAACAGGCCAAAGAAGACCTGCAACGCCAAGTGATCCGCCTGCTAGACGACGTAGAAGGGGCTGCAAGAGGAGACTTGACCGTCCAAGCCGAAGTCACCGCCGACGTGTTAGGCGCGGTTGCAGACTCCTTTAACTTGACGATTCAAAACCTGCGAGAAATCGTGCAACAGGTGACGATCGCAGCTCGCCAAGTGAATAAAGGCTCCACCGATAGCGAAGCGTTCGCGAGAGGTCTATCTTCAGACGCGTTGCGCCAAGCTGAAGAGTTAGCCGTCACGCTGAATTCGGTACAGATGATGACCGATTCCATTCAACGGGTAGCCGAAAGCGCGCGTCAAGCAGAGGAAGTGGCGCGTTCGGCATCTACCACCGCGCTTAAAGGTGGTGAGGCGGTAGAGCGGACGGTCGCGGGGATTCTGCAAATCCGCGAAACTGTGGCAGAAACGACCCGGAAAGTGAAGCGCTTGGCGGAATCTTCCCAGGAAATTTCTAAGATTGTGGCTTTGATTTCAACCATTGCCTCCCGGACAAACTTACTCGCCCTCAACGCGAGTATTGAAGCAGCGCGGGCCGGAGAAGCAGGGCGCGGTTTTGCGATCGTTGCAGACGAAGTTCGACAGCTTGCAGACCGAGCCGCCAAAGCGGGTAAGGAAATCGAACAAATCGTTTTGCAAATTCAAAGCGAAACAGCCGGGGTAATGACCGCGATGGAAGAAGGCACCCAACAGGTGCTAGAAGGGACTCGTCTGGCCGAACAAGCCAAGCGATCGCTCGAAGATATCATTCAAGTCTCGAACCGCATTGACGTGCTTGTCCGCTCAATTACCGCCGATACGGTTGAACAAACCGAAACCTCTAGAGCCGTGGCTCAGGTTATGCAATCGGTAGAATTGACCGCCCAAGAAACCTCTCAAGAAGCTCAACGCGTTTCTGGCGCTTTAGCCAACCTAGTAGGCGTTGCTCGCGACTTGCTGGCGTCTGTGGAACGGTTCCGGGTAGAAAAATCAGAGCGATAAATGTCCCTTTGCTTTCCAGATGAGTTATGAATAGTGAGTGAGAGGTTAATTTACCATTCATAGCTCTAAGCTTGGCTCGCGCACTTCATTAACTTAAAACCGGAAAGACTATGCAGCCGGAACACCAACAACGGATCATGGGGTACTTCATTGAGGAGGCAAAAGACCACCTCACTACCCTTGAGCAGGGCTTGCTGAACCTGCAAAATACGATTGAAGACCCCGAAACGATTAATGAAGTTTTCCGCGCTGCTCACTCTGTCAAAGGAGGAGCAGCCATGTTGGGGATTAATAGCATTCAACGGACGGCTCACCGTCTAGAAGACTATTTCAAGATTCTTAAAGAACATCCAACCCGCGTCGAGCAAAAGCTAGAGTCCTTAATGCTTCGGGTTTTTGACGCTCTAGAGGAACTGCTCGATCAGTTACAGGAACCGTTTGGACTAACTGAAGAGCGAGCCAACGAAGTCATGTCTGGCGTTGAGCCTGTTTTTGAAGAGTTAGATGGCTATTTAACAACGCTCGTTCATCAAAGCGATGCGCCGAGGGTTGCACTGAAAGCGCCACCTCCAATGTCGGAACAAACGATTCTGCAAATTCCCGAAGGGATGGGACTTCCCCCAGAAGATAGTGCGTTAAGGCTCGTGTTTCAAAGCGATGTGCCTTCATTGCTGCGCGAGATGCTGCAACTGTTTAAGCAAGCCGATAACGCGGAAACGCGACAGCAACTTCAGGAAATTTGCCAGAATTTGGCCTCGGCTGGAGAACAATTTGATTTGCCGACTTGGGTAAAATTGGTACGGCTAGTCAGAAGTGCGATCGCCAATCCCGAAAATACCTATCGAACTCTCGCACCAGTTTCCATTAAAGAACTCAAACAAGCCCAAGATCTAGTTTTAGCAGGGCGATATAACGAAATTACGATTGGCGAAAGACTGCAAGAACTACAGCCTCCAGAGTCAATCTTAGCCGCTCAAAGACATTCAGAACTAGAAGAAATTAGCAATCTGATGCCACCGGGTACAGATTGGGCGATGTCACTAGGGGACTTATCAGAGCCTCTCTCTAGTGCTTTTGAGCAACTGAACATTAGCCAACCCGATAATACTCCCGTTTCTCTGGAGCCAGAACCCTCCTTTGAATTATTTGACTTAAACTCTCAGCCGTCGGTATCAAAGCGAAATGACCTTTCTGAGTCGCGTTCTACGCCTCTAGGACCAGAAGTGGGTATGGCAGAATTGAATACCCTGGCCGATCTTTTTGAAGGGGAAGCTCCCGATTTAGGACTTAACTGGCAAGAAGAAGAGGGTGGAACCCAAGGCAACGAGGATCTAAACTTAGGAAATTTAGATGAGGATACAGACTTTTCAGATTTATTGTTAAGCGATCCCTCCTCTGAGCATTCACTGGTAGAAAAGACATCAACAAAAACTAAAGATACTAATAACATATTGGACGATAATCTCTTTGGTGAAGAGTTAGAGCTTTCCGCTGATGCTGATTTTTCTGAACTATTAGAAATTCAAGGAATAATGGCTGCAAAAAATCCTCAAGAACCCTCAAAAGCTACGAATGAATTTGCCGATCTCCTAGATATTGCAGCCACGATCCCTCCCATTGGCGATCTTGACGAGCAAAATGACTTTGAAGACTTATTAGGAATTGCAGCAATGAATAAGTCAGATGATGATGAACGTTTAAAAACATCTAGCGAATTTCTTGGGCTAGAAGAAGATAACCCAGTTGAAGATTTGGATAACGATCTAGACCAAATGTTTGCAATTCTAGATGAGGAGCCAAGCGAGTTTGATTTAGAAAATCAAAGAGTTGAAAGTGAAAATGACGCTCTCAATGCCCTATTTGGAGAGGCTGCTGATAGCGAACTCTTTGAAGATGATAGCACTGGGGAAAGTGCTTTAGGGCTAGAAAAGTTAGATCTCGATTTTGCCGAAGCTTCTGATTCTCCTTCTCTGGAATTGGAAGAAGATGAATTTGTTTTTGAAGTAACCGAAACAGTAGAGACAACCTCAGAATTAGACTTTGAGTTGAGTGAAGACTCAAGCGAGTCAAGCCTAGATGGAGAGTTGGATTTTGAGTTAACTGAAACAGTAGAGACAACTTCAGAATTAGACTTTGAGTTGGGTGAAGGCTCAAGCGAGTCAAGCCTAGATGGAGAGTTGGATTTTGAGTTAACTGAAACAGTAGAGACAACTTCAGAATTAGACTTTGAGTTGAGTGAAGGCTCAAGCGAGTCAAGCCTAGATGGAGAGTTGGATTTTGAGTTAACCGAAACAGTAGAAACAACTTCAGAATTAGACTTTGAGTTGAGTGAAGGCTCAAGCGAGTCAAGCCTAGATGGAGAGTTGGATTTTGAGTTAACCGAAACAGTAGAAACAACTTCAGAATTAGACTTTGAGTTGGGTGAAGGCTCAAGCGAGTCAAGTCTAGATGGAGAGCTGAATTTTGAGTTAACAGAGGACTCAGAAAACCCAGAACTGGATGAAAACTTAGGACTTGAACTGACAGAAGTTGCAGAATTAGAAGTTGAGTTAACCGAAGCTTCAGAAAATCCAGAACAGGATGAGAACTTAGGTTCTGAACGAACAGAAGTCGCAGCATCTTCTACCTCAGAACTAGAAGAGTCTGGAGATATGGATGACTGGTTAGAGTCACCCACTGATTCATCGCCTCAACAGAGCTTAGATATTGTTGAAGATTTCTTCTCGGTTCCTGAAATTGAACAACCTTTGTCTGCAACTCGCTCGGTTGAAGTCGATAATTTTTGGGATGAGGATTTTGGCATTGAGGCGAACAGCGATCGCGCTACACTTCCTGATGAAGAAGCCTTAGCCGATATTCCCGAAATGGACGAAAGCTCTCTAGAGACGCTAGATGCAGCAGAACTCGATCTTAGCGAGGCAGATGGCGAAGCGCTGGATCTGGATTTAACTTTAGAATCAGAAGGTGTAGAGAACGAACAACTTTCCCTAGAAGAGGAAGATTTAGCCTTTTCAGAAACAGAGGGAGAATTGTTAGATGCAGCCTTGAGCGAAGATTCAGCAGAACTTGAATTACTGGATTTTGACGATGAGGCGATCGCACAGGAACCTCTGTTGCTGGATGAGATTGACACCCCCTCAACAGACTTAGACTTAGAATTCGCAGAGACAGACGAGTTAGCAACCTCCGGGTTAGCGCGATCGCAAGACTTAGAAGAACCAGAGGTAGAATTCGATCTAGCTTCTGTAGAAGTTGCCAACGAACTCAATTCAGAAGAGGATGCAGGCTTATTCGATTTAGAGTCAGACGCCTTAGAAGCAGAGGGTTTAACCGAAGATCTATTTGCAGCAGAGATAGAAACAGTAGAGGCGATCGCACCTGTCACTGAAACTGAAGAGGCTGGCGATCTTGATGATTTGTTTGGTAGCTCTGAAGGCGAAACAAACTTAGATATTGGCTTCACTGAATTATCAGATGCTTCTTCAGAAGTGCTGGAGTCCGATCGCTTCTTAGATTTTGAAGGTTCTACCGATACCGAAGATACAGCGTTGTTTAATGTCGCTGAGGCTGAAACAGCTCTTAGTGAAGACGATAACCTCTTAGCATTTGAGCTAGAAGCCAGCGAAGAGACGGCTGAAGAATCTGAAAGTCTTTTTGACTTAGAATCCTCCTCAGAAGGCGAAAGTTTCCTAGACTTCGGAGAGAGTCAGACAGAAGAAGCATCGGTTTTCGATTTCGAGGCGTCAGGCTCAGAAACCGAGAGTTTTCTAGATTTAGGGGAAAGCCAGACAGAGGAACAACCTGAAAACCCGTTTGACTTTGAAGCCTCAGCCTCAGAAGGTGAGAGTTTCCTAGACTTGGGAGAAAATCAAACAGAAGAAGCTCCGGTTTTTGACTTTGACACCTCAGCTTCAGAAACCGAGAGTTTCCTAGACTTGGGAACAACCCAAACAGAAGAACAACCCGAAAGCCTGTTTGACTTTGAAGCCTCAGCCTCAGAAGGCGAAAGTTTCCTAGACTTCGGAGCAAGTCAGACAGAAGAAGCATCGGTTTTCGATTTCGAGGCGTCAGGCTCAGAAAACGAGAGTTTCCTAGATTTAGGGGAAAGCCAGACAGAGGAACAACCCGAAAACCCGTTTGACTTTGAAGCCTCAGCCTCAGAAGGCGAGAGTTTCCTAGACTTGGGAGAAAATCAAACAGAAGAAGCTCCGGTTTTTGACTTTGACACCTCAGCCTCAGAAGGCGAGAGTTTCCTAGACTTCGGAGAAAGCCAGACAGAAGAAGCTCCGGTTTTCGATTTCGAGGCGTCAGGTTCAGAAACTGAGAGTTTCCTAGATTTAGGGGAAAGTCAGACAGAGGAACAACCCGAAAACCTGTTTGGGTTTGACACCTCAGACTCAGAAACTGAAAATTTCCTAGATTTAGAGCCACTCTCCAACGATACAGAGAGATCGCTCAATCTTGAAGGGACAGAAAGTTTATTTGAGGTTGAAGAAACACCATCCTTCTTAGAAGCAGATGAATCATTTGGCTTAGATCTCGGTTCTCCTGAAAGCAATAGCTTAGATGATTTTGCCTTCGCTGAGACTGAAGCAGCGGCTTCAGAGGAGTCTGATAACTTCGATGGATTCGAGACAGATGAAAGTTTGCTGTTAGACTTTGAGCAAACTGACGTTGCGTTCCCGGAATCTTCAGAAGACCTAAACTTAGTTGAAACAACTGACGAGTCAGCAGAATCCTCCGACGACTTACTGGATTTTGACTTTGCGTTTGGGTTAGACGAATCGGATGAAGCCTTGGATTTGGGGTTAACTGAAGCAGAAGAAACCGAAACTAGCGACAGTTTCTTAGATTTTGCCGATGAAGCCGAAGCGATCGCAGAATCTGACTCAGATTTCCTCAACTTCGACGAAACAGAAGAAACCACCGATCTCTCCTGGCTCAACGACATTACCGCCGAGATCGACGACGAACCACCCCCTAGCGCCGCACGTTCTCTAGATTTTGAAAGTACCTTTATCCAAAACGAGTTTGCTCAAGATACAGGTACAGTAGACTTAGACGCGCTAGAAGCATTCCTAGGCGATGCTGACCTCAAAGCTGCACCAACGGCTAGCGATTTACAGGTTTTTGACGAATTAGAAGCCTTTCTAGAGCAACCTGTCACCCTGGGGTCAGAATTGGGCGATCGCACTGCCTCAGACTTAATCCAAGCCGCAGCGATTGAAACCCAAACCTCAGATAACCTCCTAGACGACAGTGAATTTGACGATTTAGTCGCACTCCTAGAAGACGCAGACAAATCCCTTGGTGGACCTCCCACCATGACGGCGCGGCACCCCGGAATGACCCCCCCTCGTCGTCCCAACCGCATCGAGCAGAATATGCGGGTTCCAGTCAAGCAGCTCGACAATCTGAGCAACCTAGTAGGGGAACTTGTCGTTAACCGCAACAGCTTAGAGCAAGATCAAGAACGCCTGCGCCAGTGTTTAGATAACCTGCTCTATCAAGTCCAACAACTATCCGACGTTGGAGCGCGGATGCGCGACTTGTACGAGCGCAGCTTGCTAGAGTCAGCCTTGCTGTCTTCGCGGATGAGCAATCGATTCTCCAATCCCACCAACGACTCCGAGCCAGCTAACCATGCGACAGGCGTGAAGTGGGAACGGGAAGAAATGGACTTGTTCACCCCCTTCCACACCCTCTCGCAAGAAATGATCGAGTTAATTGTCCGGGTGCGAGAGTCCTCTTCTGACATCGAATTTATCGTCGATGAGACAGATCAAGTCACGCGTCAATTCCGACAAATTACCACCCAACTCCAAGAAGGCTTGACTCGCGCTCGAATGGTACCATTTGCTCAAACGGCTGACCGCTTGCCAGGTGCGGTACGGCGGATTGCAATGGATCTCAAAAAGCAAGCCGAAATCCTGATTGAAGGTCGCGAAACCCTGATCGATAAGATGATCCAAGAGCAACTCTTCGATCCAATGACGCACCTGATTAACAATGCAATGACCCACGGGATTGAAACGCCAGAGGAGCGTATGCGAGCCGGAAAATCACCCGTCGGTAAAATCATGGTGCGGGCGTTCCACCAAGGCAACCAAACCGTCATTTCCGTTTCGGATGATGGAGCCGGAATCAACCCGGAACGGGTCAAAATGAAAGCGTTAGAAAAGCGCCTGATTACGCCAGAAGAAGCCAAATCCATGACCCGCTTAGATGTCTACGATCTGCTATTCCGACCGGGATTTAGTACCAAAGATCAAGCCGATAGCTTTTCTGGGCGCGGCGTTGGCATGGATGTCGTACGAACCAGCTTGCGCGACATTCGCGGCGTCATTAACACCGATTCCACCCTGGGTAAGGGAACAACCTTTACCATTCGCTTACCCCTAACGCTGTCGATTTCTAAAGCACTGTGCTGTATTTCGTCCCGCGCCCGCATTGCCTTCCCAATGGATGGGGTGGAAGATATGCTAGATGTCCCCAAAGATCGGATTCAAACCAATAATGAAGGACAATCCTGCTTCCTCTGGCGCGATACCCTCCTACCTTTCCAACCTCTAGCGGAGTTACTGCAATACAATCGTCAAATCAGTCGCGGTAGCGTTTACGGCGGCCACCAGGAGGACGATATTATCTCAATTGTGGTTCTTCGCAGTGCCGGCCAATATATTGCGCTTCAGGTGGATCAGGTATTGGGCGAACAGGAAATTGTAATTAAGCAATTAGAAGGGCCTGTGCCTAAGCCCGTTGGAATCGCAGGGGCAACGGTTCTGGGGGATGGTCGGATTATGCCGATCGCAGATGTCCTAGAATTAATTGACCTCTCAATGGGTCGGGCGCGTCGCGAAACGAATACCCTTTGGGAGACCGAAAATGCTGCCACGCTGCCAGAGACAATACCGACAAAGGTTGAACCGACAGTATTAATTGTCGATGATTCCATTACGGTTCGCGAACTGCTCTCCATGACCTTTAATAAGGCAGGTTATCGGGTGGAACAAGCGCGGGATGGTCAAGATGCTTGGGAAAAACTGCGTTCTGGACTGCCTTGCGATATTGTCTTCTGCGATATTGAAATGCCGAGAATGGATGGTTTGGAGTTGCTCTCGCGCCTGCAAAAGGATTCAGCGCTGAAACACTTACCCGTCGCCATGCTCACTTCGCGGGGTGCAGAACGCCATCGACAAACTGCTGCGAGTTTAGGGGCTAAGGGATATTTCACCAAGCCGTATCTTGAGGAGGCGCTTTTAGAAGCGGCGAGTCGAATGCTCAAAGGTGAAGTTTTAGTCACCGCGAAAGCGGGAAGTTAGAACCCAAGAGGGTGGGGGGAAGAAAGTTCCGAGTTCCGAGTTCCGAGTTCCGAGTGGGGAAGAGGATGGGGGGATGGGGAAAAAGAGTGCTGTTGTGCGGTTCTGGGTGCGTAGCAGTGGGCTGAGTAGGAAAAAGAGTGTGGAGTTATGATAAAATTCCTCTTCTTCGCCAACCCCCAACTCCCAACTCCTAATTCCTAACCCCCTTCTTCCCCCAACCCCTAACTCCCAACTCCTAACCCCCTTCTTTCACTCTTGGCGTAAGGGGATGGTAATGATAAAGCTTGCTCCTTGCCCTAGTTGAGATTCGCAACGCAGGGTGCCTTTGTGTCTTTCGGTGATAATTTGATAGCTAATGGACATGCCTAACCCGGTTCCTTTACCGAGGGGTTTGGTGGTAAAGAATGGATCGAACAAGCGTTGCTGCACGGCTTCAGGAATACCGGGGCCGTTATCTTGAATACAGATTTGCACTTGCTGTTCGTTCAACAATTGGGTAGAAATGGTGACTTGACTGGGTTGTTGCTGACATTCTAGGAGCGATCGCGCTCGGTCTCGTTCTTCAAGGGCATCGAGGGCATTGCTGATAATATTCATCAGCACTTGATTGAGTTCTCCAGGATAGCACTCCACTAAGGGAAGATTGCCATACTCTTTGATCGTTTGGATAATGGGGCGGTCGGACTTGGCTTTGAGGCGATTTTGGAGAATCATTAGGGTACTCTCAATTCCCTCATGAATGTCCACAGCTTTCATCGCCGCCTCATCCATGCGAGAAAAGTTGCGTAGCGAGTGAACGATTTGCTTAATACGCTCTGCACCGACTCTCATTGAAGATAGCAACTGGGGTAAATCTTCGAGAATAAATTCGAGATCCATCGCCTCAGCTTCTTCTTCAACTTCTGGGACGGGTTGAGGATAGTATTTTTGATACAACATCAACAGGTAAATCAAACTTTCGGTGTACTGATTGGCATGGATAAGATTGCCATAAATAAAGTTGACGGGGTTATTAATTTCATGAGCTACTCCGGCTACCAATTGTCCTAAAGAGGACATTTTCTCGCTTTGGACTAATTGAGTTTGGGTGCGTTGTAATTCCCAAAGGAGTTCTTCAAGTTCTTTAGCTCTTGCTTGCGTTTGTTGGTAGAGTTGAGCTTGGTTGAGGGCTATTTCTAACTGCGCCATTACTGAGTTGAGTAGCTCGATTTCCTGCTCTAACCAAGGACGCACCTCTTGGCTGCACGAACAGGATAAAATCCCAATTTTGCCTGAATCAAACGTTCTGGGCAAAACCAACATGGAGGTGATGTTCAAAGCCCGCAATGTGGCTTGCGAAGCGGGATCGCTAATTTGACGAGCATCATCAATTCGCACAATCTCTAAGTTCACTAAAGATTTAGCAAAGGCGCTAAAGATGGAACTAGGGTAGCGTCCGATTCGCGAAGGTAGTTTTCCTAAACGAGACTCTTTAATAACTTCTAAGTAAGATTCATCTGAGTCATAATTAAACCAAGAAAAACTACAGCGATCGATGTTTAGAAAATGCTGGATTTCTGTTACTGCTGTTTCAAGAATTTGCTCAAAATTTAGGGAGCTGCGAATTTGATTGGTTAGCGAATTTACGAGTCTTTCTCGTTCAGCTTGTTCTTCTAATTGTTGTTCGATTAACTTCGGCTCTGTGATATCTCTAACAATGCCTTGAACTCCAATAATATGCCCTTGCGAATCTCGTTTGGGTGAAGAGTTAGCCGTCATCCACCGCCAGCTTCCATTCCGATGCTGGGTGCGGAAAATTTGACCGGAACCCTTTTGTCCTGATGCGACTTGAGCTACAAATAGATGCACTGAATCTATATCATCGGGATGAACTAGGGGAGTAAAAGATTTGCCAATAAATTCCTCTGGATGATAGCCTGAAAGATCGAAAAATTTAGGAGAGAGATAGGTAAAAATTCCCTCTAGATCGTGGGAATAAATTAAATCATTAGCATTTTCAACAAATTGACGAAACTTTGCCTCACTCTCGCGTAATGCAGCTTCCGAATTTTTGCGATCGGTAATATCTTCAATAATTGCGAGGAGATATTGTGGGGCACCTTCAGCATCTAAAACAGCCGTTTTTGTGGTATGGAAAATGCGGTTGTTTCCCGATCTAGTTTGAACAGTTTCTTCGGGAATATCTATCAGGGCGCGTTGTTGGAGAACTTCGCGATCTTTTTGAATAAATCCATCCGCTTGATCGGGGGGAAATAAGTCATAATCGTTTTTACCCAACACCTCTTCTGCTTTACTCCCTAAAATCGCTTCAGCCGCAGGGTTCCAAAGGACAAAACGCAGTTCCTTGGCTTCCTTGGCGACGACGGGTATGGGTAGAGTCTGAAGAATGGATTCGAGAAAATTCTGAGTATTTTGCAATTGAGCTTCGGCGAGGGTGCGATCGCGCAGAGCATTTTGTTGGGCGGTAATATTGCTAATACTGCCTAACATCCGGTAAGCTTGTCCGCGCTCATCCGTTAATACCGCCCCCCGGTCCTGTAAATCTAGATACACCCCGGTTTGACTGCGCCAACGGTATTGAATCTCATAAGCGCTACCCGTCTCTAAGGAGTGCTGAAGCTGCAAAAGCACCCTGGGGCGATCCTCTGGATGGATAAACTCAGCCCAACCTTCCACCCCAATATCGGTAAACCGAGACAAATCGTAGCCTGTAATCTCTTTAACCGCACCCGCCCATTGGGTTTTACCTGTAACAGCATCGTAGTCATAGATCGCTTGTCCCGTCAGTTCCACCACCTGACGAAAGCGTTCTTCACTTTCTTGAAGCGCCGCTTCAGACGCTTTCCGTTCAGTGATATCCCGACCAATCGCATAAAATTGACTTTCATCTACATAGGCTAAAGCCCGCCAGGATAGCCAGCGATAGGAACCATCTCGACACCGATAGCGGTTTTCAAATTGAGTCACATGATTACCGTTGGCGAGGGATTGAGCAGCTAAAAGCGTGGCTTCGCGATCGTCAGGATGAACAAACGCCAGAAAAGGTTGCTGTTTCAGTTCCGTTTCAGTGTAACCGAGCAAATTCATCCAGGCGGGGTTGACGTGTTTGAAGTAGCCATCAAATCCCCCAACACCCAGTAAATCGATGCTGCTGGTAAAGAAACGATTGGCTATGGGTGAAGTTTCCCATAGGGGAGAAGGCGCTGGGCGATCGCTTTCCTCAGTTGCGGCGATATTCAACGCAATCGATAAAACGCCAACGACTTCTTGGCGCTCGTTTCGCAAGGGGGAATTGTACCATTCGCAGACGATCGACTCGCCCGATTGCGTCCGGTTGCGATTAATACTATAGGTGCCCCCCGTTTGATTTAACAAACTCTGAAAAATGCTGTCCACTAGCGCTCTAGACTCTTGTGGGACAATCAATTCTGCCGCATGACGACCAATGGCTTCGGCTGGCGTGTAGCCGAACAGTTTAGTCGCAGCCTGATTCCAGTCGATCGCCTCAAATCGGGTATTCCACTCGATCGCAGCGAAGGGGATATGCTCCTGTAATAGCATCAGTTTTTGTTCAAGCGTTGAATGATTCATGGGCGGAATGTCCATAGAGCTAGCGTAGCGGCGTCCGAAAATCAGCGGGAAATGACCAGTTAGGAGCGAATTGAGACGTAAATATTTTTGCGAGCGGCGTTTCAAAGATTAAAAAACGAGGTTCCTGTATTGATTATGGCGCTCAACAACTAGGGAGTGTTGTGCGATCGCTCAATCCCCTTTCGGCTCTCTTAAGCATTGGGGTAGGAATTTATCGGTATTTTGGGGGAATCTTAGGACTAAGCTCTGTTTGTGACAGAAGAATTTAGAATCCAGGGTCATTGGCAAAGATTAACTTTGGGTACAGTGCTGTCTTGAATCACCAAAACCTATGATTGAGAACGTTTCAAGCACAATGGTTGGCGAATGGTTGCTCGGTACAATCGGCGCGATCGCCCTATTGAATAGTGCAATGGCTGTGAGAACTTGGCGCTTGCTCAACCAGCGACTCCCCCCTACCCCAAGCGAAGACTGGGGGCACGCCTGCGCCGCCCTTGAGAGTACGGGCTTGGCGATCGCCATCTACGATCGCAACGGTCAAGCCGTTTACCTCAATCGGGCGTTTTGTCAACTGTTTGATTACACGCTAGCCGAATTCAACCGTCAAGGGGGAAGCGCTATTTTATACAGCGATCGCGCTTTGGGCGAACAAATTCACCAGGCTATAAAGCAAGGGCAGTCTTGGCAAGGAGACGCGCTCATGCAACCTCGCAGGGGCGATCGCCTCCCCATTTATGCCCGGATTGATGGCATGGTAGACGCAACCGCTGTGGGGGGCTGGATTGGCATTTACACCCCTATCGCCCAACGCCAACAAGCCGAAGCCCAACACACAACCGCCCAAGACGCCCTGGTGCAACAGGTGAACCGCGCCATTCTCTTGCGCCAGATTACCCAAGAAATTCGCTCTTCCCTCGATACCCAGCAAATCTTACGGGCGACGGCTTCTTCGGTGGGTTTAAGCTTTGCGGTGAATCGCTGTACCATCCATGCCTATCAACGCGAAGCGATGAGCGATCGCCCCACGGAGTTACCTTGCGTGGCGGAATACCTCCAACCGGGTTGGGATTCAATCAGCAACCTCACCCTCACCTTAAGCGATTGGGTGGATGCCGAAAAACTGCTCGCCATTGACTCCGCCATTCCCCTGCATTATGGGGGTTCAACGGCGCTGAAAGTACAACTCAAATCTTTGTTAGCCGTTCGCACCTCCTACCAAGGCGAACCCAACGGGATTATTATGTTACATCAGGGCGATCGCGACCGCGTTTGGACGCCCGACGAAATTGAACTGCTGGAAGCCGTCGCCGCCCAGGTGGGAATTGCCCTCGCCCAGGCTAATTTGCTCGAACAAGAACGATCTGCCCGCCACTTGTTAGCCGAACAAAACGAAGCCTTAGCGCGATCGCAAGAAGAAGCGATCGCCGCCAACCGAGCCAAGAGCGAATTTTTAGCGATCGTTAGCCACGAAATTCGCACGCCGATGAATGCCATTATCGGTTTAAGCAGCCTCTTACTCGATACCCCCCTCACTAGCGAGCAACAAGACTATATCGAAACCATCCGCAGCAGTGGTAATAACCTGCTGGCGATTATTAACGATATTCTGGACTTTTCTAAGATTGAATCGGGCAAACTAGAGCTAGAGGAACAGCCCTTAGATTTAGTGGCTTGTACCGAAGGGGCTTTAGACTTACTCGCCTCCAAAGCCGCCGAAAAGGGGATCG
The DNA here is from genome assembly GCF_001746915.1 of Desertifilum tharense IPPAS B-1220. Classification (NCBI taxonomy): domain Bacteria; kingdom Bacillati; phylum Cyanobacteriota; class Cyanophyceae; order Desertifilales; family Desertifilaceae; genus Desertifilum; species Desertifilum tharense. The sequence goes on along the minus strand of NZ_MJGC01000076.1, from coordinate 17,475 downwards.
AACTCGCCTATGAAATTGATAGCCAAACCCCGCAACAAATTCTGGGCGACGCGACGCGCCTGCGGCAAATTCTGGTGAATTTATTGAGCAACGCCGTTAAATTTACCGAGAAGGGTGAAGTCCTGGTGTCCTTGAAGTCGCGCCGACTGAATCGACAGGTACCAGGTGCAACGCAACCCTCCTACGTCATTCATTTTCAGGTTAAAGATACCGGAATTGGCATCCCCTCCGATCGCCTCAACCGCTTGTTTCAGCCGTTTAGCCAGATCGATCCCTCCATCAGCCGTCAGTATGGCGGAACTGGGTTAGGTTTAGCGATCGCCCAACGCTTAACTGAGTTGATGGGGGGTCGAATTTGGGTAGAAAGCGAACCGGGAAGCGGATCGACCTTCTGTTTCACCATCGTCACAGGTGCAATCGCGTCGTCTCCCCAACTTGCCTCTCTGGTACAGCATCCCGGATCGTCCGGCGTTCGCCTATTAATCGTTGATGATAGTCCCACCTATCGGCGGATTTTAACCCACCTGACTCAACAGTGGGGATTTCTGCCCCGCGCGGCGAGTAATGCAGAGGAAGCCTTAGCCCAACTGCAATTAACCTCAATTCCCTTTAGCGCTGCGATTATAGACGCCCACCTGCCTCAAATGCAGGAGTTTGCCCTGTTAAAGAAGATGTGGGCAATGTGCCGCGAATTACCGATTATTCTGCTCTCCTCCGCCCGCTGTTCCGATTATCCTAACCCCCTGGTGCGATCGCCTCACATGAGCGAAATTAGGGGAATTTTAGTCAAGCCTTTGCGCTATAAACAACTCGAAAATGCTCTAGCGCAAATTCTCGGACAGCAGCCGCTATCTAGTTCTGCGGTACTCAATCCAGTGTTGCCCCGTCCCGAACAACTGCATCCTACCCCGAAATCGCTGCGAATTTTAGTTGCTGAAGATAACTCTGTCAATCAAAAGGTGATTATCCGAATGCTACAGCGCTTGGGGTATCGCTCGGATGTAGTCGGGAATGGTCTGGAGGTGCTAGCGGCCCTAGAACGCCAAGACTATGATGTGATTTTAATGGATGTGCAAATGCCGGAAATGGATGGGATCGCCACCACCGAGAAAATTCGGGCGAATGAAGCGCGAGAAGCGGTGGCGTGGGAAAATCCCCAACGGTTATGGATTATTGCGTCTACAGCGAATGCGATGCAGGGCGATCGCGAAATCTGTTTGGCGGCCGGAATGGATGATTATATTAGTAAGCCGATTCAGATTGAAGACTTGATGCAAGCGTTCAGTCGCTATCCTGGCGCTTCTGCGGGTTTGGAATCGGTCGATCCGCCAGTTGCGATCGCTAGAGAACCGATGACTGGCGAACCGACGTTAGATCCTCAAATCCTCTATACGTTATCGCGGGTGGTAGGAGATAACGCTCAAGAGGTGATGTTGGAGGTGATTGACAGTTATTTGGAAGAAACCCCGCGTTTGCTGGCGAGTCTCAAAACCGCTGTGAAGCAACAGGATCTCTCAACCGTATTGCGAGTGAGTCATACGCTGAAGTCTAGTAGTGCCACAATTGGCGCAATTACGTTGGCGCGGCTGTGTAAAGAGATTGAAACCCACCTAAGAGCCGAGCATCTTTCGTCCCTTTTCGTGCAAGAACAGAACTTACAGGCGGAATATGAGAAAGTCAAAGTAGCTCTTTTAGAAACCCGCAACTTTGGGTTCCCTCACAATGAAACTAGCCCCAAATCGGTTTGAGTTGCTAGATAAGCGTCCAAAATTCTCCCCCCTCTCCACACTTTGCTATGACAGATTCCCTTTTACCCCAACCCTCACCGCCCCTGATTTTGATTGCGGATGATGAGAAAATGATGCGAAATTTGTTGCGCCGCGCAATGGAAAAAGAAGGTTATCAGGTGGTGGATGTCACCGATGGAGAAAGCGCGATCGCAGCTTATCAAAGCTTGCAGCCCTCGGTGGTATTGTTAGATGCGATTATGCCTGGAATGGATGGCTTTACCTGCTGTTCTAAGATGCGCTCTTTCTTTGAGGGCGATCGCACTCCCATTTTAATGATTACAGCCCTTGACGATCCGGAGTCGGTGGATCGAGCCTTTGATGCAGGGGCCGCAGATTATGTTACTAAACCCATTCATTGGCCGGTATTGCGCCAGCGGGTGAAGCGCCTGTTACAGCAGGTGTCAATGTTTCAGCAACTCGAAGCAGCCAACCAGGAGTTGCAACGCTTGGCTTCCCTAGATGGGTTGACGGGGTTGGCTAACCGTCGCTGTTTCGATCAGGTTTTAGAAAAGGAATGGCGGCGCGGAGTGCGGGAAGGTTGGAATACGACAGAAGCCCCGCAACTGTCGTTGATTTTGTGCGATGTGGATTGTTTTAAGCTCTACAATGATACCTACGGCCATCAGGCGGGAGATGCCTGCTTGCAAGCGGTTGCGAGGGTGTTGCAACAGGTGGCTCGGCGTCCGGCAGATTTGGTGGCGCGGTACGGGGGCGAAGAGTTTATTGTAATTTTACCGAATACGAGTCGGGAAGGGGCGATGTATGTGGCTCGCAATATTTTGGCGGAAATGAGGACTTGCGCGATCTCCCATGCTGCATCTGTGGTGAGCGATCGCGTTACCCTAAGTCTGGGGGTTTCTAGCGTGGTTCCGACGAGCGAAAGTTCGCAAACCCTGCTTTTGGCTTCGGCGGATGCTGCATTATATCAGGCAAAAACGAGCGGGCGCGATCGCGCTGTTTTCCAATCTCCCGACTTGTCCGAATAACTTTCTTGGGTTTATGTCCTATCGCTATCTGTTGTTTTACAAACCCTACGATGTTCTGTGTCAATTTACTGATAATGCGTCTGAGCAACCAAGAAAAACGCTAAAAGATTATATTAATGTACCGGATGTCTATCCAGTTGGACGGTTAGATCGAGATAGCGAAGGCTTGCTGCTACTGACGAATCACGGTCAGGTACAACATCGTCTCGCCCATCGTCAATTTGCCCATCCTCGCACCTATTGGGTACAGGTGGAACGCATTCCAGATGAATTGGCTTTGTCACAATTACGCCAAGGGGTTAAAATTCAGGACTATCGCACTCGTCCGGCGCAGGTTCGCTTGCTGGAAGCTGAACCTTCACTTCCTCCCCGCGATCCGCCGATCCGCTTCCGCAAGTCGGTTCCAACCGCTTGGCTAGAGATGACGCTCACAGAAGGACGCAACCGTCAAGTGCGGCGGATGACTGCGGCGGTGGGTTTTCCAACGCTGCGTTTAGTCCGAGTTGCGATCGCTCACCTTAAACTAGAGGGGCTACAACCCGGCGAATGGCGAGAGGTGACGCCGAAAGCTTTTCAGCAAGTCTTGGGAATTGGGAGGTAGGGGAAGAAGGGGGTTGGGAATTGGGAGTTGGGGGTTGGGGAAGAAGAGGATGGGGGGAAGAAGAAGGGGGTTAGGAATTAGGAGTTAGGAGTTGGGGAAGAAGAGGATGGGGGGAAGAAGGGGGTTGGGAATTAGGAGTTAGGAGTTGGGGAAGAAGAGGATGGGGAGAAGAAGAAGGGGGTTAGGAATTAGGAGTTAGGAGTTGGGGAAAGAGGAGATAGGAAAACTTGCTAACTCACTATCAACTCAGCACACTGCTATGCACCAAGCAAGCCTCTACGGAACTGGGTACTTTCTTCTCTCTTCTGACTCGGAACTCGGAACTTTTTTCCCCGGTGCTATCTACTAGAAATCTGAGAATTTTGATGATGGCATGACAAACAGCTTAAAGAAAAGGCGAGTTAATATTATCCGTTGGGATAATCAACTGGGTTTAAGACGCGATACCGAAATTATTGCGAATATCCTAAAATCTGCGGGATTTGAAGTTAGCATTCAACCCTTTTGGCGACCTAGCCGTCGCTATTCTAGTTTGAATTGGCTTTCTCGCACGACCCAAGCCAAACCGTTATATGATATCAATCTATTTTTAGAAGATATTCTACCTAGTTGGTTGCCGTTTGCTCGGATTAATTGTTTGATTCCTAATCAAGAATGGTTTCGTCCGGAAGCCACCGCTTATTTAGGAGGAATCAACTGGGTTTTATGTAAAACAAAGCACGCCGAACAGGTGTTTCAAAAGTTAGGATGTCAAACGAAATGGATCGGATTTACAGGATGCGATCGCTTTAATTCTAGTATCCCTAGAAATGAGTGGGGTTTCTTTCACCTTTCGAGTTCTCCTCAAAAAGGGATGAATGCCCTAATTCAGGTTTGGCAAAAGCATCCTGAATGGCCGATACTCACCATTGTCCAAAATCCCAAATATGCTCAATCGGTAGTTGCTCCTAATATTCATTATCGGGCTGAATACATCAGCGATGAGCAACTCCACTCCTATCAAAATTCCCAAAGCATTCATTTATGTCCTTCCGAGTCTGAAGGGTTTGGACATTCTATTATTGAGGCAATGAGTTGTCAAGCAGTTGTTGTAACAACAAATGCTCCACCAATGAATGAAATTTTAACACCAGAACGAGGCGTTTTAGTTGATTATAACCGAACCCAAAAGCAACAGCTTGGCATAAATTATTATGTTGACATTAAGCATTTGGAAGAGCAAATTCAACAAATTTTAGAGATGGATAGCTGCCAGAAAAAAGTATTGGGTAAAAATGCTAGAGATTGGTTTTTAGAAAACGACAAAGATTTTAGGTATCGCTTTGTAGAGATAATTCAGAATATTGGATAGGGATGTATAGCAATGAAAACATTCTCTCCAGGAATCTCTGACAACGCCAACTTTTAACGATAGCCTAACCCTCATTCTTCCTGAAAGAAGAACCTTTGTCCGGAAAAGGAGTCAACAATAGATAAATTATGAATGGTGTTGAGATCGAAACTTGATGATGAGGCATATTGCTAAACGTGCGATCGCGCGATCGCTCTCCCTACTGTCCTTGAGCGCTATCCTGTTAGAACCCCTCGTTCTGCCCGTATTCGCTGCCCCCCCGCGCAACCCCGACCAAACCGTAGACTGCGATATTCTAGTAGTCGGTGGGGGACTATCCGGCGCGGCTACCGCCTACGAAGGCTTACTCGCTGGGAGAACCGTCTGTTTAACTGAAATTACCGACTGGGTAGGCGGGCAAATTTCTGCCCAAGGCACCTCCGCCCTAGACGAACGCCCCACCCAGAGACAGCAACTATTTTATTCTCGCGGCTATTTAGAACTGAGAGAACGCATTCAGCGCAAATATCGCCAACTCAACCCTGGCGACTGTTGGGTTAGCGAGTCCTGCTTTCTACCGGGCGACGGTCACGAAATTTTATCTTCCATCTTACGGGATGCCGCCAGACGGGGAAGAGGGAATCTAAGATGGTATCCCAATACCGTTGTTAAAGACCTAGAATTTAATCCTAATCGTACTGTAATCCAAAGTGCGATCGCCATTCAACACCGACCCGCCAGAGGCACAGCCCCCCTCAATACCCTCCCCCTCTCCCAAACCCTCGAAGACGCCTATCGCTACGAAAACTCCGCCCAACTTGACAAAACCATCATCCGCTTCACCCCCAGGCGTCAAGCCCAAGGAACCGCCCCCAACTGGTACGTTGTAGACGCCACCGAAACCGGAGAACTCATCGGGCTGGCAGATGTCCCTCACCGTTTAGGTATCGACCCCCGTTCCTTCCTCGAACCCTCCTCCGCCAGCGCCACAGGCGACCCCTATTGCACCCAAGGCTTTACCTACACCTTTGCAATGGAGGCAACCCAGGAACCCCAAACCCATACTCCCCCACCCTTTTACGACCAATACGCCCCCTACTACAGCTACGAACTTCAACGCCTCGCCGACTTTGGTTTAGTCTTCACCTATCGGCGCATCTGGAGTCCCAGAACCGGCGAACCGCAACGCTTTGGAGGCATCAACTTCACCGCCCCCACCCCCGGCGACATCTCCATGCAAAACTGGACTTGGGGGAACGACTACCGCCCCGGTACCTCCCAAGATAATCTGATTTACACGCGAGAACAGTTACAAGCAACAGGACAACTGCAACCTGGGGGTTGGCTGGGAGGCTTAAGAACCGAAACCCTACGCCGAGGAGAAGAACACGCCAAAGGTTACTTCCATTGGTTAGTCGCCGGAACCACCGACTCGCAACTCGGCGACGGCGTTAAACGTCCCTATCCCAACAACCGCTTTTTGTCCGGGTTCAACAGCCCAATGGGAACCGCCCACGGTTTATCCAAATATCCCTATATGCGAGAAGGACGGCGCATTATTGGGCGGCCGAGTCCAGCGCATCCCGATGGGTTTATGGTTTGGGAAATTGATATTTCTCGCCGCGACTACAACGACGCCTACTATCGCGAAACCCTCTCTCCCTCAACCTACCGCGCCCTGAAAGCTGCTTTAGCCGGGTTAGAAGCGACTCAAGCCTTGCAAAGCCAGAACCCGCAAAATGTGGCCCGTCGTACCCGTTCTACAATTTTCCCCGATAGCGTGGGGATTGGTCACTATGCCATTGACTTCCACCCCTGCATGACTTTTAGCCCTCCAGAAGCCCCCGGAAACACGGAACGCGAGGGAGAACGCCAAGGGGCCGGCCAAGCTTACCCCTTCCAAATTCCTCTGCGGGCCTTAATTCCTCAACGGGTGGATAATATGTTAATTGCGGGTAAAAGCATCGCAACCAGCCATATTGCTGCTGCTGCTTACCGGGTTCACTCGTTTGAATGGTCAGCAGGGGCAGCCGCCGGAACAACAGCCGCCTTTGCTTTAGAACGCAATATCGCCCCCTATCAACTGGTGGAAAATTTACCGCAACCTCAACCCCAGTTGGAAGCTTTACAACGTCGCCTGCAAGCGAACAATAATCCTATTGCGTTTCCCAATACTTCTATCTTTAATTTAGATTGGGGAAACTGGCGCTAAAATTCCACTATGTAGGATGCGTTTTTCAACGCATCCTTAACCCCATTGGAATTAGAGATGAGAATTGCCAAGGCTAGAAAGCCCGCTGTTGCAAAAAATAGCGAACTGAAAGCTTACAATAATCTCCGAGGGTGGGCAAATGCTCGCCCCTTTAATTTAATCCGCTATTCGCGTGAAAACAGACACCATTTTCTACCGCATCTTCCAAAGCTTCCCCAGCATCTTTTTTGAGCTGATCGATCAACCGCCCACCTTAGCTGAAGTTTATCAGTTTTCCTCAGTTGAAGTTAAACAACTGGCTTTTCGGATTGATGGTGTATTCTTACCGACAAGAACAGCCAATAACTCCCCTATTTACTTCGCCGAAGTCCAGTTTCAACTCGATCCCAAGTTTTACTCTCGTTTCTTCGCTGAAATTTTTCTTTATCTAGACAAAACTGACTTCGAGAACGACTGGCGGGGTGTAGTCGTTTATCCCACGCGCAACCTCGATCCCGGAAACCAACCCAGATATCAAGAACTTCTCGCCTCAAACCGAGTCAGGCGCATCTATCTCAATGAACTCAGTACAGGTACACCGCCCTCTCTGGGTATTGAAACAGTTAAACTGATCGTTGAGCCTGAAGAAAGTGCTACAACTAAAGCAAGAGAACTGATTGAGCAAGCACGAGAAGAGGTTACAGATACAGCGACTTTAACAGAACTGCTTGCTGCTAATCTCAACTATTATTATTTACAAGTTCCCTCAAAAGTCTTGGGAGGAGGTTAAACAAATGCTAGGAATTACTGACTTAACCCAAACGCGAGTGTATCAGGAAGGAAAGCAAGAAGGCTTACAAGAAGGCTTACAAGAAGGTCAACTAAGAGCCAAACTAGAAATGATTTCCCGGTTATTTTCTGTAGGAATGAATGCAGAGCAAATTGTACAGATAACAGGTCTAGAAATGACTCAAGTTCAGGAAATAATTACCTCCTTAGAAGACAACTAAACGCTATTTCTAATACTTCTACAACGTTTTTTGATTGGATAAGATACAGCACGCTTCCCTAAATCTTCCTTATCAAGGGGGACCTTGAAGAAAGTGTACTTCAATCAAGAGCCAAAATTTTTAGATGCTTAACTTTATCGTAGCAACTGTAATAGGCATGTTAGGCGGAGCAATAATTGGAAACCAGCTTGTGTTTTCAATAGGTTTTTTAGTTCTCATTCAACGAGGATTTTACTTTAAAGATGACATTTTTAATTACGCTCTAATTCCGGGTTTATTATTCGGTATACCAGTTGGTAGTCTTCTTGGAATAGTAACAAGTCTCTGTCTTTTTCAAAGAGGTGTGCAGCTTAAGCAGGTTATTATTCAGTTCTCGATGGTGATTTTACTCAGTTTTTCTTTAGCGGTTTATTTAGAAGGAAGAATCCGTCCGCCTTTAGTAAAAGCAGCCGCAGTGAATCATTTGGTACAAATCCAAGCTGCTATTTCAAACCAGGTTAATTTAAATGTGAGGGACATTAACGGGGCAACAGCCTTAATGGTAGCAAGTGAGGCTGGTAACTTTGAGATTGTTAAGGTTCTTGTTCAAGCGGGAGCTGATATTAATGCAGAGGATGTTAACGGTCAAACTGCTTTGATGCTTGCAATTGATGGAACTGGGTTTAATGGTCATCCTGAGATTGCTAACGTCTTGATTCAAGCGGGGGTTGATGTTAATGCCAAGAATATTAAAGGTTGGACTGCCTTGATGTCAGCAGCTAGTGTTGGTGATAGTTCTACTCTCACACATCTTATTCAAGCAGGGGCCGATATTAATGCTGAAACTGATGATGGTTCGACAGCTTTGGAGATAGCAAGTAAGGTGGGTCAGACTAGTATTGTCAATATTTTGCGTAAAGTCGGCGAGAAGAAATAATAAGGTCATACTTGAGAAACTCTCATTAACAACAGATTGGTTGCTATCGCTAGCAATCATCTCCTTCAGCATGGGGCTTTCATGGGTTTTGTGAGTCAATCAGGGGAGTTGACCTGAATTTTAAAGATCCCCAGACATTGACTCGGTTGAAATTGCTTCGGTGACTGGGATGGCAAATGCCCAGTAGCAATGTTTTCTGAGGATTTCACTAGGTTGGGGAATAACTTGACCTGGACTGAAATCTTCCTTTTGTAGGATTGTCAAGTTTAGACATATTTCTTAAGATTGCCTCAACGTGCTGTATTGTTACGTTACAAAAACAGATCGGCGCTGTAAGTCCTTTATTTACTTGTCTTTTTTCAAACCCATATCAAACTGGAAGGTGAATCGTGCGAATTGCCCAAGTGTCTCCATTGGTCGAACGAGTTCCCCCGCCTGCCTATGGAGGGATTGAACAAATCGTAAGTTTGTTGACGGATGAATTAGTCCGACGCGGCCACGAAGTCACCTTATTTGCATCCGGTGATTCGATTACCTCTGCTCAATTAGAATCGGTTCATCCGCGTGCTTTGCGCTTAGATTCCAGCGTCAAAGAGTACGGCATCTACGATATGCTGCAACTCTCCCAGGTTTACGAACGGGCCAGCGAATTTGATATTATTCACTCGCACATGGGGTGTGCAACCCTTCCCTACGCGCAACTGGTGAAAACGCCCACGGTTCACACCCTGCACGGAATTTTTACCCCCGATAACGAGAAGCTATTTACCCACGCGCGGCGTCAACCCTACGTCAGTATTTCCAACGCCCAGCGCGAACCCCGCTTAAACTTGAACTGCGTTGCGACGGTGTATAACGGGATCGACTTGAGCCAGTATACCTTCCGGGCGCAACCGGAGAACCCGCCTTATCTGGCGTTCTTGGGTCGTTTATCGCCAGAAAAAGGACCGCACATTGCTATTGAAATTGCCAAGCGTTCGGGGTGGCACCTGAAAATGGCGGGTAAGGTGGATGCGGTGGATGTGGATTACTTTGAGAATGTGATTAAGCCGGAGATTGATGGCCGGCAAATTGAGTATTTCGGGGAAGTGACGCAATCGGAAAAAGCGGCTTTACTAGAAGGGGCGGTGGCGACGTTGTTTACCATTACCTGGCGCGAACCCTTTGGTTTAGTGATGGTGGAGTCGATGGCTAGCGGGACTCCGGTGATTGGGATGAGAATGGGATCGGCCCCGGAAGTGATCGCCCACGGTCAAACGGGTTTCTTGTGTGACAACATTGAAGAAGCGATCGCAGCCATTGACCAGGTGAGTCAACTCAATCGCCATGACTGCCGAGAACACGTTCAAAATCGCTTTTCGGTGCAAAAAATGGTAGACGGTTACGAAGCGGTGTATCAACAACTCTTGGCAGAACGCTTTTCTCTCAACGGCAAACCCAGCAAGCCCGAAATTTACGTTTGAGATGGGTTTAACCGCCCTGTCTGCAAACGGTCATTCATCTGAGTCCTGATGGTATTGGCGATCGCCCATTGACACACTAGTACAATAGGGACTCCTTTTAGAAGAATGCCTGAACTGTTAGAGATCGACGGTAGAACTTTTGTATCAGCCGACGCCCTTCCCCTGCCGGAATGGCCCTGCGTGTTAAGCGAACGCCCGCAACCCACGCTGACTCTCAAAGATGACGACCTGTTTTTGATTACCGATACCCTCGGCAATATTGCAGGCTGTTCGGAAGATGACCTGAAAGCCAGCATGGGTCTGTTCTGTCACGATACACGGTTTCTCAGTCGGCTAGAACTTCAGATCGAAGGGCGATCGCCAGTTCTGCTCAGTAGTAATGTAGAAAAAGGCTTTGTCCTGTCTGTCCTTTGCGCCAACCCCCGAATTAAAGACCGACTCCTGGCTGAAACGATTGGAATGAAGCGGGAAATCGTCATTAACGGGGGTTTATTTGAAGAAATTGAAATTACCAACTACACCACCAACCCCGTCCAGTTTGAGGTGAGTCTCAGTTTTGGGGCGGATTTTCTCGATTTGTTTGAAATTCGCGGTTTTGACCGTTCTCAACGCGGTCAATTGTTGCGCTTCCTCCCTAAAGGAGAACTGCCGCAAACGGATGAAGACTATCTTCTGCTTAAAAACAATAGTAGCGATCGCGCTGCCCCCGAACTCATCCTTGCTTATCAAGGCTTAGACAAGTCTTTGATGGAATCGCGCATTGAATTCCGCCACCATCCCCCCGACCAATTTAAAGGCTACACCGCCGTTTGGCAGATTGAACTCGGTTCCCACGAAACCCAAAAAATCGGCTATCGCCTGCAAATGCTCACCAACGGCCGATCCTCTTCTATCGTTAGCCCTCCGGTCACGCTAGCCCAAGCAAAAGCCGCCGAACTGATGGAAGAAAAAGAATGGTTGGGGCGAGTTACCCGAATTAGCTCTGATAATATGACGGTGAATCGGATTATCAAGCGGGCCGAACAAGATATTTATCTGTTACGGCAAACCTTCGGCAAAGATAAAATTCTCTCCGCCGGGGTTCCCTGGTTCTCCACGCTGTTTGGACGCGATTCAATTATTGCGGCCTCCCAAACCCTGATGCTAGATTCCAGCATTGCTCGTCAAACCCTCAATGTCCTAGCTGAATACCAAGGAAAAATCGAGGATGACTGGCGAGAAGAAGAACCCGGAAAAATTCTACACGAAATCCGTTTAGGCGAGATGGCCCGGTGTCAGGAAATTCCCCATACTCCCTATTACGGGACGGTGGATGCAACGCCGTTATGGTTAATGCTCTATGCCGAGTATTATGCTTGGACGAACGATCGAGAAACCCTCGATCGATTATGGCCCAATGCCTTGGCGGCAATGGAATGGATCGATCGCAATTCCCAAGAAACGGGGTATTTAGCCTATCACCGCAAGTCTAAGCGCGGGTTAATCAACCAAGGCTGGAAGGATTCTGGCGACTGTATTGTCAATCGTCAGGGACAAATGGCAAGCGGGCCAATTACCTTATGCGAGGTTCAGGCTTATGTTTATGCGGCCAAAGTCCGACTTAGCGAAATGGCTCGGCTGAAAAAGCGTTTGGACTTAGCCGAAGCTTGGCAAGAGGATGCTCGTCAGTTGAAAACTCGCTTTAATTGCGATTTCTGGATTAATGACCTTGATTTCTGTGCCTTGGCATTGGATGGGGAGGGCAACCCAGTGGATAGCATTACTTCCAATCCAGGTCATTGTTTGAATTTAGGGATTTTATTACCCGAAAAAGCCGATAGCGTTGCCGAACGGCTGCAAGCGCCGGATATGTTTAATGGCTGGGGCATTCGCACCTTAAGCAGTCAATCTCCGGCGTATAATCCAATGGGATATCATACGGGTTCGGTGTGGCCGCACGATAATGCGCTGATTTCGTTAGGGCTGCGATCGCTCGGACGCATCGATCAAGCCTTGGAGGTGGCGACTGGTTTGCTAGATATGGCTTTATTACAAGCTTACCAGCGCCCGCCGGAGTTATTCTGCGGCTTTGAACGGATGGATGAGGGCGATCGCCCCGTGCAATATCCGGTGGCTTGTTCGCCGCAAGCTTGGGCGACGGGGAGCATTTTCCAGCTATTACAGATGATGGTGAATTTAGTCCCCGATGCGCCTAGTAATTATCTGCGAATTATCGATCCGGCGCTTCCAGAATCGATTCCCCATCTATCGTTGCAAAACCTGCGAATTGGTTCAACGTTACTCGATTTAGAGTTTGAACGTTCCGGCGAAACCACGGCTTGTCGCGTTAGTCGCAAGCGGGGGAATTTGCGCGTGGTGATTGAAGCTTAGGAAATCCCCCTAAATCCCCCTTCAAAAGCTAGCGTGTATACACATCTAGGGTAAGAACCCTAAATCCCCCTTACTAAGGGGGACTGTGACTCCGGTTCCCCCCTTTTGTAAGGGGGGCTAGGGGGGATCAAAACCTTGTAGAACAATACTAGAAGACTTCTGTATACACGAGAGCCTTCAAAAGGGGGACTTTGACGTTGGGTTAACTATTGCCTAGCAATTCAGCGATCGCTTGGCTTTCGGCGGGGGGTTGCGAGGGGGGGGTCGATCGCGAATCGGTAATGAGCCAATCTAAAGCGGCCGCCTGTACGTCAATGGCTGCACCCGTCTTATCGACGCAATAGCGACCAAATACCAGCTTATCGACTAAGCGAACGCCGGGGCCGAGGCGCGAATATTCAAAGATGACGCTATTTTCTACCGTCGCGCCGCTGCAAATACAGCAGTTGGGGCCGATCATGGTGGGGCCGACAATTTTCGCCCCATCTTCAATTTTGGTCATGCCCCCGATATAAACGGGGCCTTGGATATCCACCTTATCCCAGTTCACCGCCACGTTTAATCCGGTGTAAATACCAGGGGCGACTTGATGGCCGGGAATGGATACATTTTGAATCTCTCCGGAGAGAACCCCGCGAATGGCTCGCCAATAGTCGGGGACTTTACCAATATCCACCCATTGGAAATCCATCACCAAGCCGTAGAACGGCGCGCCCATTTCAACCAGTTTCGGGAACAGTTCGCCGCCGATATCGTACTCCACCCCAGAGGGAATATAGTCGAGAACTTCCGGTTCAAAAATATAAATCCCGGTGTTGATATTGGTACTTAAGGCTTCTTCTACTGAGGGTTTTTCTTGGAAAGTTTTGATGCGATCGGTTTCATCGGTAACGACAACCCCATAACTCGATACCTCATCGCGGGGAACCGACTTCATAATCACAGTGGCGATCGCGCCTTTTTCCCGATGCCATTTCACCGCCGCCGTGAGATCGAGGTCAATGAGGGCATCGCCGCACATCACGACAAAGGTATCATCAAAGAACGGATTATAATCTTGAATCCGCTTCATCCCTCCTGCCGATCCAATCGCATTACCGACTAATTCGCCCTTTTCCTCAATTTTGCCCTCAAACGAGTAAGCAATCTGCACGCCAAAGCGCTGACCATCTCGGAAATAACTTTCAATTTCATAAGCAAGATGGCTGACATTGACCATCACTTGGTCAAACCCATGCTGGCGCAAGAGTTCTAGCAAAAATTCCATCACTGGCTTTTGCAGGATCGGAATCATTGGTTTGGGAATGGTGTGGGTAATGGGTCGGACGCGAGTTCCTTTTCCAGCCGCCAGAATCATGGCTTTCATGAATAGTTATTCCTCAACCCTAGGTCAGTGTACTGCGATCGTGTGTGTGTGTAGAAGCGTTCGCCCCCGATCGATCCCTTATAACTAACCGATCGGGACGCGAATTTTCAAGTCTTGATAAAACTCCTCTTGAGCTAACTCAACCTTAGACTGTGCCGACAGCAATAGGAGGGCCCAAAACACGCCAACTCGGTCATTTTGGGGTTGAGAAGCGAGAAGTTGCTCTAGATCCAGCCAATCTTGGCCTTGAGTTATTTTAGACCAGTGGTTTACAAGAAACTGCTCTAATCCGTCTGCGACTTCCGATAGATTTTCCTGATGCGCCAGTTGGGCGATCGCTCTGGCCGTCTTGCTACGCGAGAGGGAATTCATGCGTCGGCGGGGGCTAGTTTTAGGGGTTTTGGCGATCGTCTCCGTCATTAGCTCAATTTGTTCGATCAACTCCTGCAACGTCACCCGGCGTTGTTGAGGAGGTCGAGCCACAGCACGACGGCGCAGTTGTTTTTCTAATCGTAAAGGAAAAGCGCGATCGCTTCCAGAATCGTCTAACTCTGGAATCGCCTCATCAAAGTCGTCATCGGCGGGGTTCGCTTCGGGCGACTCTAACAAGCGATCGGCTTTGAGTAACACCAGCATCGATGCATACAAAAATGCCTGTCCAGATTCCGATAAATCCGCTTCCTGGGAGGCGTCTGCACTGCGGGTGCGAAGTTCGCTCAAAACCCGATCGATGACATCAATCACTTGGACATCCCACGGATCGATCTCGCCGCATTGAGCCATTTCAATTAACAACGCAATTCCCAGTTCCTGGGGATTATTGCGATCGCGGTTGGGGTAAGCGTTCAATTCTACTGCCAGTGAATCTCTCACCGCTCGCTCCTCGTGAAGTAGATAGCCGCTAGCACAATCAAAACTAAGAGCAATAGGGGAACCCACAAACTCCACAGACTGGCCGGATTGGTTAACAAGCTTAACTGCAAGGCAATTGTCCCTAGTTGGCCATTGCTTCTGAGGTTTCCATCTCCGATCCGGCTGACTCGGAAGCGGGAGGCAAACGACCCGGAGTTTCTAGTTGAGCTTTATACTGTTCTCGTTCTTGCTCGAGCTGTTGAATGCGCTCGTCTAGGGTGCGAATGTGGTTGATGTCTTGGCGAGCGTCTACCAAGCGTTGCAGGCGCGCCCAGACGCCAAACACCCACGCCAGGACAGCTCCTAAACCCATTGCCAGAATTAACTCAATGGCTAGCGGGGCTTGAACTTGATAGCCTTCAATCAGTTTAATGGTTGCAGGTTCGGGATTTTGTAAGCTGAACAATACCAAAGCGAGGCAAAAGACAAAGACGATTAAAAAGTTAATTTGTCGCATTAGCCTAATCCTGAAGATTTCTAAAATTTAGCTGAAAAATATCGGGTTTAGCTAGAGAATTGCATCCGTTAACGCCAAGCTCGATTTTATAGCACAATGCCTTTGCATAGAGAGAGAACCCCTACCCGCTGGAGATTGACCGGAGTGGTTTCTCAAGCTGCTTGGATCGGATGTTATTTTACCGAAGCGAGGGAAGAAGGGGAATGGGTCAGGGGAAGATGGCATAAAGGTTTTGTCCCTGAGTCCCTAGTCCCCTTCAAGCTTTCTGGTTGCGAAGGCTCCAAGCCAGTTCGAGGATTTGATACCAGCGTTTTTGGGCTTGTTTAGGCGTGCATTTGAGGGTTGCGGCAATTTCAGGATCGCTGAGGCGGGCTTGCTTGCATTGTAGGAGCTGTTGCTGTTCGGGCGAAAGCTGGGCTACAAACGCTTGCCATTGGGCGGGAGGCATTCCCAAGTTTTGATCGAGATCTGCTCCTAACCATTGGTGAACCAGTTGCCATTGGTGATGGCGGGAGAATTTTTCCAGGTGGTATTTGAAGCGCTGTTGCAGGTAGTCGCGTTGGCGCGAGGATAAACCGAGGACTTCATCAATTTCGGAAGCCGATAAATCTTGCAATCTCAGGACTAAGTAGTCGATACAGTCCGATTGATCTTGCTCTTCTAGGTAGCGTACCAGTTCTGAGATGACGCGATCGCGCAAAACGGATTCGGCTGGATCGATGGCGGCGGCTACCATTTTCTCGCGAATTTGTTGCATGGCGGGCGAACGGCTTTGGATTTCGGCTTCTTCGCCTTTGGCGCTTTCGACGGCTAATTCAATGTCTAAGGACATTTCTGGGGGTTGATGGCGGGCAAATCCTTGCGCTCTGAGGACGATCAGGCGTTGCACGTTCCCCCCAGGTAGCGAGATGCGGCGCTTGGCGTAATGTTCGCTAAAGGCCATGTATTCAGCCAGTTCTAGGCGCGTGCGGGGAGAATAATCTTCGGGGAGTTGGTTTTCCCGACGGAAGGCTTTGAGGGTTTCGACATAGAAGCCTTGAAGAAAGTCTTCAATTTGGTTGTAGCGAGCTTGAAAACCTAAGCGCGATCGCACTGAGGCAATATGACGGTATACCATAACACTCAGATTGCTGTGCAATTCCGAACGACCGCGTTTAGAACCCAGTTGGTAATACTCTAAACATTTTTGCAAGCGATGCCGCGCTAAACTGAGTTGCCAAGAACGGGCGACCCCAGAGGCTTGAATGCGATCGCTCTTGGTACAAATGCGCTCGACTTCTAAGGCGATTCGCGTGGCTACCGCTTCAGCAGAACGACATTTTCCCGTTTCTAAAACCGCTTGAATATCTTCGAGTAACAGACGGGTTAAGGTAGAAATCTCCATCACTCCCGCTGCTGATTGTGACAGTTCAGGTTGAGCCGATAATCCGAAACCCGATTCTGTAGCTTGCGTAACCGTTTTTACCGGATCGCTGGGAGATTTAGCTGTAACGGTTGATGAGGGAGCTAAAGAAGGTTTGTTGGTGGGGCGAATCATCCGCCGTTCAACAGCGTTTAGGCTATGTAAGTGGGCCGCGTGGGTATTCATCATTGTTGATTCTCCAGAGTGGTGAATGCACCGCAACTGCTGATGTGTCATCAATCAGGTGGTCGCTGTCGATTACAATTCGACTTTAGATAGGTCTTGACGTAGGATCGACCCTGAATGTGGCACTCCTTGATGAGGAGTAATGACAAGGGGTGAAAACCGCTCCTTGAAGTCATTCTTAAAAATCTTCCGGACAGCCCCTAAACCTTGATGTATTGAGCAGTTGCGCCGCTCGTTCGAGAATTGCGATCGCCTCATCCAGTTGGGTGATTCCCCTGAGACGGCAAGTGGACACTCTGGGAACTGGCTAGATGAAGAGGGGAGTTGGGAATTGGGAGTTAGGGGTTGGGGAAGAAGGGAATTAGGAGTTAGGAGTTGGGATCGTCAATGATGGCCTCAAGCACTTCTAGTGCTTTAATTGCTAGGTTATTCAATCGTTCGTTTAACGCTTGTTTGTTCTGTTTTAGTATGCCACGGACGGCCGCAACAAACTCT
>NZ_MJGC01000075.1 GCF_001746915.1 Desertifilum tharense IPPAS B-1220 | reverse complement strand
CAACTCCCTCTTCTTCCCCAACCCCCAACTCCCAACTCCCAACTCCCTTCTTCCCCAACTCCCAACTCCCAACTCCCAATTCCCTCCTCCGATCGGTGCCATTTTTTGGTAGCTTAAGAGTCAGGTTTAAATCGTTTTGTCCAGCTTTAAGCTTTCGTTGGGAGAACAAAAATGTCAATCTTATTTCAACTTACCTTAGCTGCCCTGGTGATTTTGTCGTTTGTCATGGTTGTAGGCGTTCCTGTTGCGTACGCTTCTCCGCAAAACTGGCAACAGTCTAAATCTTTGATTTTCCTAGGATCGGGGCTGTGGGTGGTTCTGGTTCTTGTGGTTGGGGCGCTAAATTTTTTAGTCGTCTAAATTTACATCGCCGAGTCAGTTGTTCGCTGAGGCGCTGTTTTAACCCGCACAATGGACAACTGACGTTTTAATCGTGGATTTTTAAAGTATGGCTGTTTTTGAAGGCACCTTTGCTCAAACTGAGTCTTTTCGCTTTGCCATTGTTATCGGTCGCTTTAATGACCTGGTAACGGGTAAGCTGTTAGCCGGATGCCAAGATTGTCTGAAGCGTCACGGCGTTGATATTAATCCGAATGGAACTCAAGTGGACTATGCCTGGGTGCCTGGAAGTTTTGAAGTTCCTTTAGTTGCCCGCCAACTGGCTCTCACAGGTCGCTATGATGCGGTAATCTGTTTGGGAGCCGTTATTCGCGGCGATACCCCTCACTTTGATTATGTGGCTGCTGAAGTCTCTAAAGGAATTGCGGCGGCTGGGTTCCAAACGGGAGTGCCTGTGATTTTTGGCATTCTGACAACGGATACCTTACAACAGGCTTTAGAAAGGGCGGGCATTAAGAGCAATTTAGGCTGGAATTATGGGATGAGTGCGTTGGAAATGGCGAGCTTGATGCATCAAATTCGCGATCGCAATCTCGATGCAACCAACGGCAACCCCACCTCCCAAACGCTTCCTTCCGCTTCCCCACCCCTGAAAAGCGCTTCCACTGAAGTTCAGGCTTAACCGCCCATACGCGGGAAATCTATCTGAAGATCGTTTTCTCTTTCTTCAGTGGGGTTATCATGTAAGCGCGGGTTAGGGTATTATAGTATGTCTAGACTTTTTTAGCTTCTAACTAAATCTCCTAAATATACACTGAGGGAGATTGAGGAGTGACTAACCTGCCTGCTCAAAGTGTCCCCACATAAAAAAAGACACGCCCAAAGATTACGACGGAGATAATTACCAGGAAACACTACGCATGGTCAATCAGGAATTAACGGCTACAGACAACATTGGTTTTACTCACGAAGATTTCGCTGCCCTACTCGACAAGTACGACTATCACTTTAGTCCTGGCGATATTGTAGCTGGTACCGTATTTAGTCTGGAGCCGAGGGGCGCTCTGATTGACATCGGTGCTAAAACGGCTGCCTATATTCCCATTCAAGAGATGTCAATCAACCGGATTGATGCTCCTGAAGAGGTTTTACAATCTAACGAAACTCGCGAGTTTTTTATCCTTACGGATGAAAACGAAGATGGGCAGTTAACCCTCTCTATTCGCCGCATTGAGTACATGCGGGCTTGGGAAAGAGTTCGGCAGTTGCAAGCAGAAGATGCAACGGTTCGCTCTCAAGTATTTGCGACCAACCGAGGGGGCGCATTAGTCAGAATTGAAGGGTTGCGCGGCTTTATCCCCGGTTCTCACATCAGCACCCGCAAACCCAAAGAAGACTTGATGGGTGAAGAATTACCCCTGAAGTTCTTAGAAGTAGACGAAGATCGCAACCGTCTAGTCCTCAGCCACAGACGCGCCTTAGTCGAACGCAAGATGAACCGCCTCGAAGTGGGCGAAGTCGTGATCGGGATGGTTCGCGGCCTCAAGCCTTACGGTGCATTCATCGACATCGGCGGTGTCAGCGGTTTGTTACACATTTCCGAAATTTCCCACGACCACATCGACACGCCGCATAGCGTGTTCAATGTAAACGATGAAATTAAGGTGATGATCATCGATCTCGATGCAGAACGCGGTCGGATCTCGCTATCGACCAAGCAGTTAGAACCCGAACCGGGCGATATGGTGAAGAACCCGCAACTGGTTTACGACAAAGCTGAAGAAATGGCTGAGAAGTACCGCCAAAAACTGCTAGCGGCGCAACAACAACAAGACAACCCGCAAGCAGAAGAAGCAAGCGATCTCGTTGAGGAAGAGATTCCAGAAGCAACTGAAGAAGAATTAGCGGCTGCGGAATAATTGAGTCTGAATATTAAATGAACTCTGAAAGTTGATAGGGTGAGCAATGCTTACCCTATTTTCTTTAAAGTGCTGAGTGGAAAGTGCTGAGTGCTGAGTAGGGAGGATGGAGTGCAAAGTTCCGAGTTCCGAGGGAAGAAGAGGGTGGGGAGAAGTGAGTGCTGAGTTCTGTTGCGCTAGCTTCTGCGAAGCAGTGTGCTGAGTGGGGAAAATAGTGTGGAGTTAGTCGAAAACTTCCCTTCTTCCCCCAACCCCCAACTCCTAACTCTCCATCCCCCCATCTCCCCACTCAGCACTCAGCACTTTCTACTCAGCACTAAGAAAGGAGTAACTTGTGGTAACGATTCAATGTGGCGATCGCATCTTTGAGAATATTCAAGCGATTATTTTTGATAAGGATGGGACGCTGGCTCATTCAGAACATTTTTTACGAAATTTGGCCCTGCGGCGATCGCGCTTAATTGATGCTCAAATTCCCGGCGTGGGCGAACCCTTGCTGATGGCGTTTGGGGTGGAGAGCGATCGCATTAACCCTGCCGGATTGACGGCGGTTGGCACCCGACGAGAAAATGAAGTGGCCGCCGCCGCTTATATTACCGAAACGGGGCGCGACTGGATTGAATCTTTGCAAATTGCCTCCTCTGCCTTTGCAGAAGCCGATCGCTATTTACCCAACAAAGCCCAACAGACTCCGCTATTTGCGGGAATAACTGAAGTTTTGCGATCGCTGTTTCAAGCCGGGGTTTTACTGGGTATCCTCTCTTCAGATACCACCGAAAACGTTATGGACTTCGCCAAAACCTATGACATTGACGCCTACTTTCAACTGCAAATGGGCGTTGTTGGAGGATTGAGCAAACCCGATCCGCGCCTCTTTTACCAAGCCTGCGAAGCCTTGGGCACCCTCCCCGCCCAAACCCTAACCATTGGAGATTCCGCCGCCGATTTTGAGATGGGTCGCAATGCTGGGGCGGCGGGTTGCGTGGGGGTGAAATGGGGTTGGACTCAACCGCCCCGTCTAGAAAAAGCCGATCTGGCGATCGCGAAATTCGACGAAATCCGAGCAATCCGCTAAATTGGGAAACTAACCCCAAAAATAGCCCTTAAGGTTGCTATAATCTTCAAACTTTCAGAGCAACTCCTGAAAGCCCTCAATCTTTACCAGAAAGAGGAAGCTCCAACTTGACAATCTATCTAGCAAAGTGAGGATATTTCCTTGGCTCGACGCTATCTATTTACATCGGAATCCGTAACCGAAGGTCATCCCGATAAGATCTGCGATCAAATCTCAGATACCATCTTAGATGCCTTACTCACGCAAGACCCCACCAGTCGCGTCGCTGCTGAGGTCGTCGTCAACACCGGGCTGGTATTAATCACCGGAGAAATTACATCCAACGCCCAAGTTGACTACATCGACCTCGCCCGGAAGAAAATTGCTGAAATTGGCTACACGGGTGCAGAAAACGGCTTTTCCACCCACAGTTGCGCCGTCCTCGTCGCCTTAGACCAACAATCTCCCGACATTGCCCAAGGCGTAGATACTGCCCGCGAGCAACGGGAACTCTCCAGCGATGAGAAATTTGACGCAATCGGAGCCGGGGATCAAGGCTTAATGTTTGGTTTCGCCTGCAACGAAACCCCGGAAATGATGCCTTTGCCGATCTGCTTGGCTCATCGCGTTTCTCGTCGCCTTGCGGCCGTTCGCAAAACCGGACAACTGGCCTATCTGCGTCCCGATGGCAAAACCCAAGTTACTGTCGCTTACGAAGACGGTCGGCCCGTTGGCATTGATACGATTTTAGTATCAACGCAACACACGCCCACCATCGGCGACATTACCGACGATGCCGCCGTTCAGGAAAAAATCAAAGAAGACCTGTGGACAAACGTAGTCCTTCCGTCATTCTCTGATATCTCCGTTAAGCCAGACAACCAAACTCGCTTTTTGGTGAATCCCACGGGTAAATTTGTAATCGGGGGCCCGCAAGGGGATTCAGGCTTAACCGGACGCAAGATCATTGTCGATACCTACGGCGGTTATTCTCGTCACGGCGGTGGTGCTTTCTCTGGAAAGGACCCCACCAAAGTAGACCGCAGCGCCGCCTATGCAGCCCGTTACGTGGCAAAAAATATTGTCGCGGCGGGTTTAGCTGAAAAATGCGAAGTGCAACTCAGCTACGCAATCGGTGTCGCTCGTCCAGTCAGCATGATGATTGATACCTTTGGCACGGGGACGGTTGATGATGACCGCCTGTTGGAAGTGGTGAAGGAACACTTCGAGTTACGCCCCGCCGGGATTATCGCGGCGTTTAATTTGCAAAACCTGCCAGCAGAACGAGGCGGACGTTTCTATCAGGACGTTGCAGCTTACGGTCACTTTGGCAGACCTAATCTCGATTTACCTTGGGAGCAAACCGATAAGGCTCAGTTACTCAAGGAAGCCCTCGCTCAACCTTTATCTGCCGCTGTCGGTTAATTTCAGCGGTTTGTCAAGTCCCCCCTCAATCAGGCTACCGTGTATACACATCTAGGGTAAGAACCCTCAATCCCCGCGCTGACGCGCCGCTGCGCCCTAAAAAAGGGGGACTTTGACTCCGGTTCCCCCCTTACAAAAGGGGGGCTAGGGGGGATCGAAACCTTGTAGAACAATACTAGAAGACTTATGTATACACGATAGCCCTCAATCAGGGGGGTTCTTTTTTTGCTGCCGTTACCCCATAGAATGTTAATCTCGGCAAAACTAGTATTGATAGCTGCGGCCATAACGCTAAGACCAAGAGCCGCCTCAGCAATAGCCGGATTGTCTTAGAATCTCACAGGTTATCCGCTGCCGATAGGGTGTGGGAGATGTCATTGTAGGAGTAGGCGCGATCGCGCGAATTGAAAAACCGCCTCTGTTACCAACTTAAATAGCATCCATCGGGAATTTCCTGGGGGGTGAGATGAAATTTTATCAACGCACTTTACTCGGTGTCTTTGCAGTCACGTTGTCTGCACTGATTGTTTACGATTTTCTGATTCCATTGTTCGATCCCGGACAAGTCGAGCCATTTCCTCAAGGCATAGCGCTGATTTTGTTGGCGTTGCTCGTCTTAAGCATTGTCCTGATTGCGGACTCGATCCGCGATCGCCAGCAAGCTCAAGGAGTATTGCAGCAGCAAGTTGAGCAGCAGCGCTTAGTGATGCAAATTACCCAGCGGATTCGGCAATCGCTGCATTTACAGGATATTTTGCAAACCACTGTTGAGGAAGTTCGACAGCTACTTAAGTGCGATCGCGTCATTGTCTTCCAGTTTTCCCCCGACTGGCAGGGAACCGTGGTTGTTGAATCCGTCGGTAGCGAGTGGATGGCCATTTTATCGACGGAAATCTACGATCCCTGCTTTGGCGAAAACTATGCCGAACCCTATAGACAAGGCTTAGTCACCGTTAAAGCTGATATCTATAATGCCGGGATCGATCCCTGTCACTTGCAACTATTAACCAATTTCCAAGTGCGGGCTAATCTTGTGGTTGGTATTCCCAAGGGGGATGAATTGTGGGGGTTGCTGATTGCCCATCAGTGCGCGTCGCCTCGCCAGTGGCAATCCTCAGAAATCGATCTCATGCAACAAATTGCCAGCCAAGCCAGCATTGCTCTTCAGCAAGTCGCCTTGTTGGAACAACTCCAAACCGAATTAGCCGAACGCAAGCAAGCTGAACTCGCCTTACTGCAACTCAATACTGAATTAGAGCAGCGCGTGCAAGAGCGCACCGCCGCTTTTACAGAAGTCAACGATCGCCTGTTGGCAGCCTTGTTAGCCCTACGAGAAAGCGAAGAACGCCGCCGACTTGCCCTGGATTTAACGCATACGGGCTTTTGGGATTGGCATATTCCTAGCAGCAGTAACATTTGGAACGACAATTTATTTACCCTGCTGGGTTTGGTTCCCTATAGCGTTGAGCCAAGCTATGAAGTTTGGCGCAGTTGCCTTCATCCTGACGATGTGGCGAAGATCGAAGCGCAGTTTTTAGCCTCGATAGCCAACCAAACCGATTACACGGCAGAATATCGCCTGGTGCATCCAGATGGCTCCGTGCATTGGGTGATGGCACGCGCCAAGGCGATCTACAGCGAATCGGGAGAGCCGTTGCGATCGCTAGGCGTTTTGTTAGATATTAGCGATCGCAAATCCATTGAAGTGGAACGCCAGCGTGCGGATGCAGCCCTACAATTGGCTCATACGCAATTACTCCAGCGCACAGAACAACTTGAAAAGGTCAATCTGGAATTGCACCAGGCGCTAGAAGAACTGCAAATCGCAGAGGAACAACTCCGCAGAAGCAACCACCAACTAGAAACTACGATTTTGGCCGTTCAATTGCAGCGACAGCGCTATGAAGACCTGTTTAACTTTGCCCCAGATGGGTATTTGGTGACAGACTCTCACGGAATCGTTCAAGAAGCAAATCAAGCCGCCGGCAACCTATTGCATAGAGATTCCTCAATTCTCGTAGGCAAGCCCTTAGCCATGTATATTGGCAAGGAGGATAAACTTCGATTTCGCACCTATCTAGCAGAGTTGCAACCATTGTGGGGGCGACAAACCTACGAGCTAACCATCCAACCGCACCAGCTTAAAGCCTTTCCTGCTGCGATCGCCGCCTCAACCATCCGCAACCCACAAGGACAAATCCTCAGCATTCGCTGGCTCATTCAAGATATCAGCGATCGCAAACAAGCCGAAGCCTCTCTCAGACGTAGCGAGGCTAAATTCCGCTCTCTGAGTGAAGCTTCGCCAGTGGGTATCTTTATGACCGATATTCAGGGACATTGCATTTATACCAATCCCTGCTGCCAGAGGATTTGCGGCTACACCTTTGAGGAAGCGCTAGGGGAAGGTTGGCTGCAATTTATCCATCCGGAGGAACGCCAAGAAATCGCCGCCGAGTGGTTCAAAGCCGTGTCTCAACGGCAAGAATTTTTTGGCGAAACTTGCTATGTTCGCAAAGATGGCAGCCTCCGCTTCGGGCGAGTGCGTTCTGCACCGTTATTCTCCGATACGGGCGAGTTGATGGGCTATGTGGGCACGATTGAAGATATTACCGATAGCCGAGCCATTGAAACGATGAAAGATGAGTTTATTTCAATTGTGAGCCACGAACTGCGAACCCCCCTGACGGCAATTCGCGGCTCTTTGGGTTTGCTGGCGTCTGGGGTTCTGAATCATAAACCCGAAGTTGCCCGACAAATGGTAGAAATTGCCAGTCAAGATACCGAGCGCTTAGTCAGACTGGTGAACGATATTCTAGACTTAGAGCGCTTGGAGTCTCAACGGGTGCGGTTGAATCTGCAATGGTGGGATGCGGCTACTTTGCTAGAAAAATCGGTGAAAACCGTGCAGTCTCTAGCCGCCGAAAGCGAGATTAACATTCTCAGCGAGCCAACTTCCGCGCAAGTTTGGGCAGATGGCGATCGCTTGATGCAAACCCTGGTGAATTTGATTGGGAATGCCATTAAATTTTCGTCCCCCAACACCACAGTCACCCTCAAGGTTCAAGATCGAGACGATCGGGTTTTATTCCAAGTGACCGATCGAGGTCGTGGAATTCCCGCCGATCAACTCGAAAAGATTTTTGGTCAATTTCAACAAGTCGATGCGTCTGACTCGCGCCAAAAGGGAGGGACGGGTTTAGGGTTAGCGATTTGTAAAAGTATCATCCAGCAACATGGGGGCGCAATCTGGGCAGAAAGTCAACTTGGAGAAGGGAGTCATTTTTATTTCACGGTACCCAAACCGATCGATTCAGAGCAGTTTGAATGCACGGAGTTGGTATAGGGATGTTGAGTTTTTTGTGGCGTTACTCCATTGATCGCCTCTGCTGAACAAGGCGATGGTATAGTTTTAGTCGATACTTCTTGTTTTTGGTCAATGAACTGAACCCATGCTAGACAAGCGGATTCTGGTGATTGATGATGAACCTAATCTTTGTATCGTGGTTCAGGCTTGTCTAGAAAATTTGGGAGGATGGGAAACCCTCACGGCTTTATCCGGTCGAGAAGGATTGGCGATCGCGATCGCTCAACCCCTTGATGCTATTTTATTGGATGTGATGATGCCCGATTTGGATGGATTGGCGATCGTTCGGGAGTTACAAAAACATCCAATAACCCAATCAATTCCTGTGATTTTGCTCACGGCTAAGGTGCAATCGACGGATTTAGCCCAGTTCACTCAACTCGGCGTTGCTGGCGTTATTGCTAAACCCTTCGATCCCTTAACGCTATCTCAAGAAGTTGCGTCGATCTTGGGCTGGTAGCGATCGCTTCTGGCTATAGCTCTATATTTTTTGCTTACTATTGGTCAACATTTCTTCACAAAAGATATTTAAAAAAGTCATTCCTCATAACTTCCTCAAATTTATCTTTTAATCTTTCAAGCAGTGAAGGAAACTGAGTGCTTCACCTCAAGGGAAAAGCCATGATTGATGTTTGTATCAATTTAGAGAGCGATCGCCAGTTCACTGACCCAATCTGCCACAAAATTTTGTGCTACTACACCAATCCAACCCAGCACATCCAAATCCTGAGAATTGCCAACATCCCAGGCTGGCACTACGAAAAAGTGGCTTTTCCTCAGCAATCGCTGATGTTTGAAGCTTTCAGTGAAGCCATCCTCGAAATTCATTCTGGAACGCCAGCTACAAGTATTATTTGTGACAAAATCCGCTGCCATCTTCTGCGTGTTGAAGAGGGCAGCGAGATTTATTAAAACAATTGCCAAGATTTGGAGATCGATCCATGAGCAAAAAACTGCTGAACCTAACCTTACCAATCGTGCTTGAAGAAATTGAAAATGTTTTGGCAACCTATCCCAAATATCCTTATCAACAAGCCTTCTCTGTTTCAGAATTGCGTCAAGACTTGGTGGCCTATGTTTTAAGCCGAGTTCCTAACAAATATGCAGCAGTAGAAGAAACAGAACCGTTTGTTTATCAAATGGGATCGTCTGTGTATTCCAGCAAACAGATGCTAGACATTGAAAATTGCATTCATATCGGAATTCAAGATATTTTGCATGTTTATCATCAAACAGCATCCCGCTTGGCGCGATCGCTCTCCACAAGTCATCTCGCCAGCTAGAATTTCCGAAACTCAGTTCTTGCTAGCTCAGATTTAACACCATCGCTTTCAGTAAGAGTTGTAGAGTTTGACTCGCGACTTGAGAAAACGCGCTAGAGTTAGGAATCTGGCACTGCAAACGGGCTGACTGACAATCTAGATCGTCGCATCGTTCAGGCACAAAACCCAGCAGCCAGGGCTGTATTGGGTTTCGCAAGGCTCAACCTACAACAGCATGGGACTACTATCAGGTTCCTCTTGCCTAACTCTTCCTGCTGAATACAGTTGTTTGCAGGAGTCGGTGTATGAAAATTCTTCTGGTAGAAGACGATCGGATAGCAGCGGACATCCTCAGCCAAGAACTGACTGCCCATCGCTACAGTGTTGAAATTGCCACAGATGGTCAAATCGGCTTAGAACTGGCTCAAACCTTCCCCTACGATTTGCTTCTAGTCGATATCATGTTGCCCTACCTCAATGGGATCGAATTGTGTCGCCAACTGCGATCGCGCGGCTTGCAGATGCCGATCCTGTTACTCAGCGCTAGGGATCAAATTGGCGATCGCGTCATGGGCTTAGAAGCAGGAGCCGATGATTACCTGGTCAAGCCCTACGAATATTCAGAGCTAATGGCTCGGATTCAAGCCTTACTGCGACGGGGTAGTGCGACACTCCCCACCGTACTCACCTGGGAAAAACTGCAACTCGATCCCAACGCCTGTCAAGTCACCTATAACGAAAAACGCGTGCATCTCACCCCCAAAGAGTACGGCATTCTAGAGCTGTTCTTGCGGAATCCCCAACGAACCTTTAGCCGCAGCGCCATCCTCGATCGCATCTGGTTGAGTGGAGAATACCCCCAAGAAGAAGCTGTCTCAACTCAAATTAAAGGGTTGCGCCAGAAATTAAAAATCGCTGGACTGATGGCAAACTTGATTGAAACCGTCTATGGCTTGGGTTATCGCTTAAAAGTACCCCCTTCAGCAGAATCTCAGCCGCATCGAGCCAATAAGCGCCAAGCGGAAGCCAAAGTGCAAGCCGTGGTTCAGCAGATGCAAAACAACTTTAAAGAGAATTTTGACTCGCAGCTCATCTTATTTGAGCAAGCGATCGCCCAACTTGCCACCAATACCCTTGACGAGCAATTGCGTTCTGCGGCTTTAGCTGAAGCCCATCGCTTAATTGGTTCGTTGGGTTCGTTAGGCTTGCTCCCCGGATCGGCGATCGCGCGTCGGATCGAACAGTTGTTGCGGAGTACCGTTCTAGGGAAACTGGAAGGGCAACAACTCGCAGAATGGGTGGAAAATCTCAAGCAAGCTGTAGAAGAATCGCCCTCTCCAGCGATTGAACCTCAACCCCAGTTAGCATCAAGGCGGTTGTTAATTGTCGATGATGATAGCATCCTCACCGAACGACTCAAACACGAAGCGATCGCTTGGGGCTTCCAAGTAGAAATTGCCCCCGATCCCGCCGCTGCAAGATTCCGGGTTGCCACTTCTGCTCCCGATGCGATCGCCCTAGATTTAACGTTTCCCCAAACCGCAGAAAGCGGCCTGACGCTGCTGGCAGAACTCACCCAACAAGCGCCCGATATTCCAGTATTGGTGATGACAGGGCGCAACCAATTAAGCGATCGCGTTGCCGTTGCGCGTCTGGGCAGACATACCTTTTTAGAGAAACCCCTACATCCCAAAGAAATTTTAAAAGCCGTGGTTCAAGAACTCGACCGCCACCAGAAAGCCGAAGCCAAAATCTTAATTTTGGATGACGATCCTACCGTCTTAGCTGCATTGGTCAATCTCCTAGAACCGTGGGGATTTCAGGTCAGAACGCTGTCAGATCCGCAGCAATTTTGGCAGATTTTAGAAGCCTGCACCCCCGATTTGCTGATTTTAGATATTGAGATGCCCGGATTTAGCGGCATCGAACTGTGCCAGGTGGTTCGCAGCGATCCCCGTTGGACCTTGTTACCCGTCATTTTTTTATCTAGCCATCACAGTGCTGAGATGATTTATCAGGTCTTTGCAGTCGGTGCAGATGACTACGTTCAGAAACCGATTGTCGGCCCCGAATTGATTGCTCGGATCTTAAATCGCTTGGAACGGACTCGCATTTTACGACGATTTGCCGAACTAGAACGCGCCATGCCGAGATGTGCCAATCTTAAGGACGGGTGAGATAGCAATGACAATCGGGTTTTTGAATCAGCGTTTCCATCAGGGAGTTCAGCGCGATCGCCGCTAGCAGCCCTCCCCCATAACTCCCTTCCAGGGTGATATAAGGCACGGATAGGCTCATCAGTCGTCGTTTAGCGGCGGGTGCGTGGCTAAAACCGATGGGCATTCCGATAATGAGGGCGGGTTGAATCTGCTGCTGTTCGATCAGCTTGCAGGCTGCCAGCAAGGCGGAGGGGGCGTAGCCAATAATCAGGAGGCTATGGGGCGGGAGGTGTTGCAAGCGTTCCTGGGCGATCGCGCATTCCCAAAAGGCTTGTTCTGCTTCCGTGGGGCCAGCAATATGCGGATCGTTGACTAGGCTTTCCACCGAGCAACCTAAATGCGCCAGTCGCGTGCGATCCAGCGCCGCCGCCACCATTGGCACATCTGTCACCACCGTTTGTCCGGCTTTGAGCGCTTGACGAGCAGTGGCGATCGCCGTAGCACTCAGCCGCACAAAATTCACTAAGCTCACATCCCCGCAAGCGAGAACCAGTTGATGCAGCAGATGGACTGTAATTTCTGAATAACCGGACAAATCGGGTAATAAGCGCTGCAAAGACTCTTGAAAAGCTTCGGGATGAGTCGTGGTTTGGGCATCCAGCTTCGCCCACAACCGATCCAAATTTCCCAACCCTGCTTGAGCATCGACCTCTAGCTGCTTTAACTGCGCCAAAGCTTCAATTTGCAGCGTTTGGCAATCCGCATCTCGCCCTAGCAATCCCTCTAAAGCCGAAGTGGTTTGGCGCAACCGAGTTAACTGTTGAACGGCTAGCCGATAGTGTTGCTGCAACTGAGCGATTAAGGTGGAATGCATCGGAGCATCGAGATCGTCTGCCAAGAGTTGGCGAATGTGACGCAACTGAAACCCCTGCTGTTTAAGCGCCACTATCCGCCGCAACCGCCCGACATCCTGCTGCGTATACAGGCGATAGTTCCCGGCGGAGCGTTGAGCCGGGGGTAACAGGCCCAAGCGATGGTAATGCCGTACCATGCGGGGGGTTGTTCCTCCGCCAACGGCCTGCGTCAGTTCTTTGATCGTGAGATACGCTTCCAATGGTGTTGGCTCCCCGGCTTGACATTGACATTAATGTCAATGTTTAGGGTAAAAGGGTACCGATTTCAACACCTCAAATGATGAGTTCTGCTCCTATTCGTTTCTCCCTTGTGCAATTGCGGCAACACCCAGAAGCTGTCATGGCTTTGGTTTGTGCGCTTCTGGTTATCCTGGGCTGGTATACCCTCAATCTAGGTTGGATTGGCATTGCCTTGTTCATTCTGACCGTTGCCTATGTAGTGGGAGGCTTGGAAAGCGCTCGCGAAGGGATGACGACGCTGATTCAGGAAAAAGAACTGGATGTAGACCTGTTGATGATTGTCGCCGCTTTGGGGGCCGCTGGTTTGGGGCTGTGGCGTCGGGAATATGACATGATTGTGGACGGCGCGGTACTCATCCTAATTTTTGCGATTAGCGGGGCTTTGGAAGGGTACGCCATGCAGCACACCGAACGCAGCATTCGGGGGTTGATGAGTTTGACGGTGGATACCGCCCGCTTGGTGCGTCAGGGTGGGGAGGAAAGGGTACCCGTTTCGGCGCTGCATATTGGCGATCGCGTTTTGGTAAAGCCTGGGGAGTTGGTGCCAACCGATGGTCGGGTTGTGGAAGGGTTCAGCATCCTCAATCAGGCTTCAATTACTGGGGAGTCGATTCCCGTTGAAAAGACGGTGGGCGATGAGGTATTTGCCGGAACGATCAATGGGACTGGATCGCTACGAATTGAGATTCATCAACCCCCGGAAAGCAGTCTAATTCAGCGCATTATCCGCCTCGTGCAACAGGCACAAACGGAAGCGCCCCCTTCTCAGCAGTTTATTGAGCGGTTTGAGCGGGGATATGCTAAAGCGATTGTGGTGGGGGGGTTGTTCCTGGGGATTTTGCCCCCGTTCCTGGTGGGTTGGAGTTGGGAAGAGACGATTTATCGGGCGTTAATTTTTTTGGTGGTGGCTTCTCCCTGCGCGTTGATGGCGTCAATTATGCCTGCGCTGCTTTCGGGGATTGCCAATGGAGCCAGACAGGGGATTTTATTTAAAAATGGGGCGCAGTTGGAACAGATTGGACGAGTTAGGGCGATCGCATTTGACAAGACGGGAACGCTCACCACAGGTCAGTTGCAGGTGGTGGATCTGTTCGCCCCCCAGGAAGCGCGGTTGCTGCAAGTGGCGGCAGCGTTGGAAAGCTTATCGGAACATCCCCTGGGAGAGGCGATCGTGCAAGCCGCCCGCCAGCAGGGGTTGACGTGGCCGGAAGCGGTTGGCGGCCAAGCCCAGGTAGGGCGGGGAATTGCGGGGGAAGTTGAGGGAGAAAGGGCGATCGCGGGGAAGGTGGATTTTGTGCAAGCGGAGGTTCGGGCGATTCCCCCCGACTGGCATCAGCAAGCCCAGCGATGGGAAAGTCAAGGAAAGACGGTGGTTTGGGTTGCCCAGGCGGGGGAGTTGTTGGGATTGCTAGCGGTTGCTGATACGCTGCGTTTAGAGGCGAAAATGGCGATCGCGCGCTTGCGACAACTGGGCGTTGAAGAGATTGTGATGCTAACAGGCGATCGCGAACGGGTGGCTCGCAGCATCGCCGAGCAACTGGGCGTCGATCGCGTCTATGCAGAGCTATTACCAGAAGATAAGGTGACGGCGATTCGCCAACTCCAAAAACAATATCAAACGGTGGCAATGGTGGGAGATGGGATTAATGATGCCCCCGCCTTAGCTCAAGCCTCGGTGGGGATTGCAATGGGAACTGCGGGAAGCGATGTGGCTCTAGAAACAGCAGATATTGTGTTAATGGCCGATCGCCTAGAGAAGTTAGAACAAGCCATTCGTCTCGGTCGTCGCGCTCAAACGGTGGTCAAGCAAAATATCACGTTTGCGATCGCGTTTGTGGTGCTATTATTAATTGCTAATTTTGTCGGTAAAATGCCCCTCCCCTTGGGCGTTCTCGGTCATGAAGGCTCAACGGTTGCTGTCACCTTAAGCGGGTTGCGGTTATTAAGAGGTTAAGTTGCATTCTCTGTAAATAGCTTGAAGGCGATCGCGCTCTGATGACTTGTTCTACTGCTCTCACTCAGCACTCTGCATTCTAGTCAGTGCGATCGCATCGCGTATCATTGGTTTAATCAATCGGCTTATGACCTGCTCAGTCATGCCTCAACGAGATGCGATTCATAATATCATCAGGCAAGCTCTCATCAAGGAGGGTTGGGAAATTACGGACGACCCTTACGTCATATCGTATGGTGAGCGATTTCTTTTTATCGACTTGGCAGCAAGATTAGATACGCTCAACGGTATTGCGGGACGCTTTATCGGTGCTAGACGCGGTAGTAGTCGAATCGCCGTTGAAATCAAAGAGTTTCGAGGCAACTCGGCAATTGCTGATTTAGAGCAAGCGATTGGTCAATATGTTCTTTATCGGCTACTTCTAGAACAGGTCGATCCAGAACGCCAGTTGTATCTCGCTGTGGCAAACACAACCTTTGACGGGATTTTCAGCGAACCGATTGGTGAGTTGGTGATGCGGGAGTTACCGATGAAATTGCTTATTGTAGATGTAGAGGCGGTAGAGGTGAAGCGATGGATACCACCATACGAGAGCGAGACATTGTAAAGCAGGTGATTCAACGATACGCCCAGTTCAAACCTTCTCACGGCGATATTCGACTCGATACGGTATTTGACGATGTGCAAAACCGCTATGCACTGATGCAAGTGGGTTGGGATAGAGGACGACGCGTGAGAGGGAATTTGATTTATGTAACTTTAAGTGAGGGGAAGGTTTGGGTGGAATATGACGGGATGGAACAGGGAATCACTAAGGACTTAATCGCCGCAGGCATTCCGCCAGAGCGAATTGTTTTGGCATTTCTCCCTAAAGAGCAAACGGCTGCAACTGCTTAAACTCAAATTATGACGAGCTAGGGAGCTTACCCATGTATACATACAGCTATATAGGTGCGATCGCACGTTCTGGATGGGGTGAGCGGTGCGATCGTCTTCCAGCTAAAATTGGGATTGGAGGCGATCGCGCTTCTCATCATTAGCCGTAGATCGGGTGCCAGATTACGCCACAAATCCCACAAGGCAATGTTAAGCTAACAAGCAAACGCGATCGCCCTTGTGTAAAAATGACTGAGATTGCACTCAACTCCGACCAATTCAAAGAGGTCTTGAAAGCGACAATCCTTGAACTCTTCCATGAAAATCGAGAAGAATTTTCTCAGCTTCTATCCGAAATCATCGAAGATATCGCAATGGAACAAGCTATTCAAGAAGGGGAAGCAACAGAATCTGTTAGCCGAGACGATATTTTCAAGATTCTGGAGTCGTAATCTGTGGAGGTTGAATTTAGAAAAAGCTTTGCAAAAGACTTAAGCAAAATTCGAGATGGAGATCTGCTGGCAAGAATTAAAGCAGTAATTTTAGAAATCGAAGAAGCCGAAACTCTAGAAGATATGAGCAATGTCAAAAAGCTCAAAGCAGAGGGAGATTACTATCGTATTCGGGTTGGAGACTACAGAATCGGTATTCTTCTAGATGAAGAGGTTGTTGTTTTTGTCCGAGTCCTTCACCGAAAAGAAGTCTACAGGTACTTTCCTTAATATTAGAAGCGCGATCGCACCTGGCTTGAAGGCGATCGCACCCATATCCTATGCTCAAATGAGATGACTGGGTGTATTCCAGTCAATGTAAGTTTAGTAGGCGCGATCGCGGGTGTCTGTGTTCTAGGATCGGTTACTGCTGGAGTTAGCTGAACCCTTGAAACTCACCAACTGTAATGAAGCGCCGAATTTCATCTGTTTTAAAGCCTAACGCCATTGGACGACGTACGCCCACCAAAGCAGCTACATCATAGAGTTCTTCCACAACTCCCTCGATCCGCAACCAGTGAACAATATCCCCTGTCCGAAGATCGATAACTTGTAGGCCACAACGCGCTTCAGCATCTCTTTTCTGCAAGTTATCATCTAATGCCAGACCTGAAAAGGTTTTGTGTCCGCGAGGTCTAGAAAGTCCAACAATAGCAAAATTGCCGACAAAGGCTAATCCTCGTAAATAACCGGGACAAAACGTGACTGGTTCAAAGCTTCCCCGTTGAAGATCGATATAGCCAAAATAGCCTGTTCCAGAGTTGAGCAACCAGAGTTTACCCTGATACCATCGGGGAGAATGCGGCATTGATAGCCCTTGAACCACCCGTTGATGGCTAGTCACCTCGATAACGCATCCACCATCCTGTCGTCGATCCCGCCAACCATCTGTAACATCAGACTGGCTAACTGCCGTAACGTACCGAGGTTTACCCTCTACAAGCGCCAAACCATTAAGATGACATCGATCTTCAGCCGCTAGTTTAGAAATAAAAGCGGGGTTCCACAGGGGGGTAAAACTACGTTCTTCACTAACGGTCGCCAAGCAGCTAAACAGGGTATTGACAAAGACGATTTGTTGAGAATCAGTAATTGTAATATCGTGAATATCTAAGTCTCCGGTCGTGTAGCCCACTTGGGGAACGTAAAGGCGATCGTAACCCTGATACTGTTGACTGGGTTCGAGGACATTCACGAATTTCCAAAGCTGGTAAAGAGAACTGAGGTATAGTTTGTCTGAAGTGGCATATAACCCCATTGCCCGATTAAACGTTCGCTCAAAAACAGAGAGGCGTTCATCGGGTTGTAAGCCCAGTAAAAATAACTTACCCGTTTGATAGGTGGTGAATGCCAGACTCAGATTTTGTTCAGCTAACCAGGCTGTAAATTGCCGCGAGGCGCTCATCTCTAACTGGGGCGATCCGGATGGCAATACCGAGTTAGTCGTCATGGGTCTAAATAATGATGCTGCTTTGATTAATCGTATTACTGACTACCAGTTGTAAGCTGTCTTTGGTATAGGTCGTAAAGTCTCCCGAACTACTTTGGGTAAAGCCAACGCCTGCTAAGTCGGCAATAACGCGATCGCCACTATTTCCTAGCACAGTAATGCGGCTTGGTCTAACTTCAGCCACAAGATTTAATAATCCTGCATAGTTCAGCGTAAAAGTATTATCCCCTGTACCCGTTAGGTCAATAATCTCAACACCCTTAATCTTATTTCGGTTAGCAATGGGAGTCACATCCAAGTTCAGTCCAGATCCATCCAGTAACAGAGTATCTATCCCATTTCCACCCACAATTCGCTTGAAGTTAGTATCGCTGACAACTAGCAAATCATCTCCCGCACCCCCATTCAGAACATCGGCTCCCCCATTGCCAATCAAAGTATCATTATTCTGAGCGCCAAACAAAACATCCGGTGCAGCCGTTCCCACTAACCGATCTGCATTGATTCCACCCATTTGCGTCACAGAGTTCGTGAAATTTCCACCAAAAACGACATAAGATTGACCAGCTAGTTCACTAGGAAATTCACCAATAATGAGATCGGCAAAGCCATCACCATTAACATCTCCACCACCACTTACCCTAGTTCCACCATAACCGTCTCCTTTAATCTCAAAGCCACGCCCTTCTAAGTTATCTAAATCGACTGAGTTACTATCGGCTTTACCATAAACAACAAAAGATTCCTTCTTGCCACTAATAGTTCCAAGAATTAAATCATTGACTCCATCACCATTAACATCTCCTGCATTGACAACTGATAAGGCAGAGTATTCACCCTTTGAAGTACCTTGTACTTTAAAACCACCAGCACCTAGATTGGCTAAATCAATAGAGGTATTATCAGCCTTTCCAAAAATAACGTAAGCTTCTCTAGATTCAGTGCTATTTCCAACCGAAACAACTAGATCATCTAGACCATCTCCACTAATATCTCCAAGACTACCAGAAAAGAAATTCGAGGAATTTTCGGGAAAATCAATAACAAATCCCTGAGCGCCCAAATTTTCTAAATCAATAGGGTCATCATCAGGCTTACCAAAAACCACAAATGTTTTTCCAGTTGTTTGATCGGCTTGGAATCCTGGTATAATTAAGTCCCTTAATCCATCACCATTAACATCTCCTGCTAAACCAGCACCAAAACCTAGTTGATTTGGTGAAGTAATAATAAAACCTCTGGATTCTAAATTATTCAAGTTGACTGGACTATTATCGGATTTTCCAAATACAACATACGTTTCTCCTTGACGGTTGTTCGCTTCAATAGCACGAATTAAAACATCATCCAATCCATCACCATTTACATCCCCAACACCACTTACACGAAAACCAGACCTATCTCCATTATTACGTCCATTAATAACAAATCCTCTATTTCCTAGATTAGTTAAGTTAACTGGAGGGTTATTCGTTCCACCAAAAATAATATAGGACTGTCCAGCAAGGCTATTAACATAGGGGGCACCAAAAATCACATCGTCAAATCCATCCCCATTAACATCACCAGCATTACTAACGGAAGCTCCTGCTCGTTCATTTGTATTTAACCCATCAGCAATAAAACCGTTATTGTTAAGATTGGTAAGATTGATAGGGTTAGTGTTATTTTTGCCAAATACTAGATAAACCTGTCCAGCACTTTCATTGACAAACAAGGAACCAATAATAATATCATCAAATCCATCGCCATTAACATCTCCTGCATGACTCACCTCATTAAGCTGTAAAAAAATATCACCAGTATTAATTCCATTAATCGCAAAACCTCCAATTCCTGCTGCTACATCGCTGAGAAGAATTATAGGAGAGTTTGAAGGAGAAGATTCTTGCTGAAGGCTGAGTTGAATTTCTCCAAAGGTATTGTTTTTCCCATCTACTGCAATCTTATAGGTTTGACCTGCAACAGCGTCAAAAGTCAGTTGACTGGTCAGGACTTCAGGAGAGGCATTATCATTATTTGCCACAGGAATAAGGCTAGCAACATTATTTCCTCTGTAAACAACTAACAGCGTATCAATTTGGCTACCTGTCGTATTAATCGTTACAGAACCAGAACGAGGTGCTGTCCAACTCCACCAAATAGATTTACCTCCAACCATTCCTGCATGGTTAGGTTCGCTAATCTCTTTAGTTGCATTCACATTCAGCGCTGTTGCTGTAATAGACGAACCGCTAATAACTCTGGCATTAACAAGATTGTCATTAGACTGTCTCCAATTGCCAACAAACATCCGGGTATTATTGAGCGTTAAGCGATTATCTGCTTGTCCAGGTATTCCTAAAGGTCTTCCTTGATATGTTAAGTCGGGATTTGACCAATAATTGATAGGTGGAACAGTCCCAAAACCAAAGGAATTTCGGATATCATAAGCCATAATGGTGCGAAATGCTCCACCAGGATCTCGATAGCCAAAAGAGTAAGGAAAAGCCCCTGAAACTATCTGCCCTTGCTGATTATAGGCATCTTCTATATTGTGAGTAGCGCCTTGGTTATGTCCAAATTCATGAGCAAAAGAATAACTGGGTCCTGAAGCAAATCCATAATGCACTACACTGAACCCATAATTCTCAAATCCATAGGAAGGATTTTGCATTACCCAACCTAATCCACCAGACCTATTATCATTAATCCAAAAACTAACTAAATCAGCGCTATAAGTGTTCCGAAGACTATGTACATTATCAATTAAGCCATCAGCAGGCTTGGTGACAGCATCTAACGCATTACTAAAAGGTTCATTGGCAGTTTCTGTATAGGCAACTTCGGCTGTATGCACGAGGCGTATACGCTGAATGACTCCACTCTTTGCATAACCTAAGTTTGTTTCTTCAACAGCCAAGTTGATTAAGGTGTTTAAGGCAGTATTTCCTTGGGCTGCTAAACGCGAAGATGGGGTATAAACAACCATCACATCTAGCAGAGAAGTCTCATCTGCCACTGCACTAAAACTACTCCCAAATTCAGCACTGCTATTGAGAAACTGACTTGAAAAATGTTCGGCTTCAGAATTGCTTAAGCCATTATTTGGCTCTGCACCTGGTAAGGTGTCTGTTGGGTCTCCTTGAGGCAATTTTGCGGGATCGATTTCACGAATAGCGTGTACGTTATTGCCAACAAAGCGAATATGAAAAAATCTACCATCTGGCAAACTAATATTGCCTGATATAACTTCGCCGTCATTAACTAAGATAACTTGACTTTCAGGTATTCCTTCAATTTCACCAATTCTTACAGTACTGGAGTTATCGGTTGAAGGTCTAACCGCATCTAAGATGACATTGAAAGTTGCATCATCAAATAAGTTAAGTTGTAATGTTTGTCCTCCAGTGTCAGGAAGCAAGGTGAAATTAACATCAACAAACCTCTGGCGACTAATGGTAGGGTCATTCTCTCCTGGGTTCCCTGGGACTAAACTAGAATCTACGGGTACAAATAAGGAATTTATTGGAATTGAGGTTATTGGGGGACGAGAGGGAGGTGTAACTGGAGGAGTAGTAGGTGAAGATAACGGAGAGAGGGAGGTGGTAAAGTCGGATGCGCTGAGATTGGTACTATTGATTCCTTGTAAAATACCAATGACTTCACCTGTTGCCTGAATAGCAATTTGGGTGTTATTCCCGCTTTGGGTAATGGCAAGTTGACTGAATGTAAGTCCTTCTAGACCTAGTAAATCTTCACCTTGGGTAAAGTCAGTAATCCAGTTTCTGCCTTGTCTAAGCACAAAGATATCGCGTCCTGCACCTCCGGTGAGGGTATCGTTGCCTAAGTCACCGTAAAGGACATCGTTACCTAAGTCGCCAAAAAGGGAGTCGTTATCTTTTCCACCCCGGAGAATGTCGTTGTCTTTTCCTCCGTAGAGGACATCATTGCCGCTGTTACCCTGAAGGTAGTCTTCTCCTTGGTTGCCGTACAAGGTATCGTCATCTTTGCCACCATAGAGGGTGTCTCGGCCTTTTCCTCCCCAGAGGCGATCGCGATCTTGATTACCATAGAGTAAGTCATCGCCTTGATTGCCTAAAATCGCGTCATCCCCTTCTAAACCCAGAATAGTGTCGTTATCTGGCGTTCCGATAATAAAATCTGCTTGGGGAGTGCCTTGAATCACCATAAAAAAGACTTCCTTACTGAAGTAAGTGTGAGGTAAGAGTAAGGCTGATGACCTGCAAAGAGCCTTTCACTATCGACTTATCGGGCAATAGGGGTTGCTTTTATGCAGGATCGGTCTTTGTTGTAATAATTCGTGACTTTTGACACTAAAAAACGGGACAAACTCAGTATTTGCCCCGCTTTAATTGAGGAAAAGAGCGATCTAACTCCCGGAAACCACTAAAGTAGTAGAAGCGGTGCGGCCGAACTCTTCGGGGGCGTATTGCAGATGGGCTTCTGCGCCGGGCCAGGAATAGGTTCCGGGCGTAACCGAACGGGCGAGATAGTGGAGTTGGTAGACGCCTGGACTGAGACGGTCGGCGTAGGCGATAATGCGATCGCGCCCAATCGTTTGATAGCCAATTTGCCAACTATCGGCTTGGGCTTCTAGGGCGGGCGTTGAGGTTTGGAAACTTGCATCCACGGCTTCCAATCCGGCTGGCAATGGGTCTACAATTGCCACATGGTTGACCGGATGGTCGGTGATAATTTGCAGACCGATATCAAAGACTTGTCCGGGTTTCACTGCAAATGGCTTCTCCATAGCATAAAGTCCCGTTTTTTGCAAGACCTTGGTTTCACCCACCGTTCGGACTTCCCGGATGACGCGCAACCCGTTTAAGCGTCCGGGGGAATTTCCGGGGAGGCGATAGCGGTAGGTGGTGAGGTAGTGTAGCTTGCCATTTCCCGACTTTTGCAACACCAGGTTATGCTTGCCCTTGGGTAACTCAGCGGTGAGAATCGTCTGCGACCAGGTAGAATTGCGATAACCGGTAAACCGGGGACTGCCTAAGACTTGGTTTCCCAGTTTGACGCTAGCCGAGAAGTTAGGCGGTGCAGACTCGGTTCTGGCGTATTCCACCAAGGCGGTTAGCGCCTCTGCATTATTGTACGTACTCCCCCAGGTTCCCTCGCGGCGCAAGTCTAGGAGGCTTTGTAGCAGGCGGTTGTTGGTTTCGCTGCGCGGGTTTTCCGCTACAAATAGGCGCAAGGCTTGTGCTTGGGTGACAGTGGGCGAACTCAACCAATGATACAGTTCGGGTAAGTTTACCGTGGCGCTGCGTCCTTGGATAGAGAGGGTTTCTTGCAACTCGGCGATGAGGGTTTGCGCTTCTTGTCGCCATTCGGGGACTTGCGTTAAGTAGCGGGCGAGTTTAATTTGGGTTACGGGGTCAAATTCCGACCGCTGCGCGTAGATATCCGAGAGGAAGTCATTGCGCGTTTCTCCCATTTCGGCGAGTGCCATTAAACTATTTAAGCGAATTTGGGCTTTACAGAGGTTATCTGTACAAGCATTATTTTGACTGGGGTTGGCTAGCAGCTTTTTCAGATAGGCTTGCAGTTGGGTTTGCATCCCGGCGTCTACGCTAAACCCCGCTTGGGAAGCTTTGGTTAAGGCTGCGGCGACATAGGGGGTGACAAACGGGTCAGATTGTTGTTGAGTGGGATAGCTAGCAAACCCCCCATCGGTTTGTTGCAGTTGTTGCAATAACTCAAAGTTGCGCGTTTCAATCTCAGTTAGGGCAAGATGAGAGAAATCTTGGTTATATTGTTGACCGAGAATTTGCAGGTTGGCGGCGACTAAGAGTTGACTGGCGACGGGTTCGAGGAAGGGAAACGCATCCTGTTGGAAGGTTTCCGAAGCGGGAAGGGTTATTTCGGGGATGAGGGTACTAGCCAGGGAAATTTCTAAGCCGCCTGCATGGGGAATCGCGTTTTTATCTACATTTAAAGCAATGCTGACTTGGGTGTCGGTGGTTCCGGTTTCGATAACCTGTTCGGTGATATCGTAGGGGCGAATTTCTAAGGGAACTTCAAAGGCATCGCTGAGGTTATTCAGTTGGCTGATAAACTTGACCTTAGCTTCGCCTGTACCTTCAACCACCATTGGGAAGCGATAGGCTTGGGTTCCCGCTTGGGTTTTCCCAGATGCGCTAGACTTACCTTCAAACTTGGCGCTACCCGTGACTTCACCGTTAACTTGGATATTCCCAGAGGTTCCCGTATTGTTGGTGATGGAGAGGCCTGCGAGAATGCGATCGCCCGGACGCGCAAATTGTGGCAAAATCGGGTTAGCTAGGAGAGCCTGAGTAGTCATAAATGTGGCTTCCCCTTGACCAAAATTCAGATTTCCATCCGTCGCCACCGCCATTACCCGCCAGGTGGTTAAGTCATCGGGTAGAGAGAAAGTCACAGAGGCTTTCCCCTGGTTATCGGTGATGACAGAACCCTGATAATAGGCTAAGGCTTGGAAGTCTCGGCGAATGCGCGTACTTTCTGCACCCACAGAGAAGCCGCCGCCATATCCCCACCCTTTAGCGATGGGAGAAGAGGCAGGTTGCAAGACTACATCAGGACGATTATCGCTAAATCGGGTAGAAATGGGTTGTTCGGCATAAACCGTCTCGACTAAATTCGGGGGACGATAGCCACTCAGTTGCAAAACGGCTTCATTCACCACCATCACCGTTAGCTGACTGCGAATAGGACGGTTTTGGCTGTCGCGAACTTGCAGTTGTACCGTCTGCTGGCTTCCCGGTTCGCGTTCGGTATGGGTTGGCGTGACTTGAACTTGCAGATATTTTTCCTCTAAGTTGACTTGAAACGGCGCTAACCCTATCCGCGATAACTCCTCAATCTTACCCGGTTCTTCCTGGGAAATCGGCTGACCTTGGCGAACCAAAACCGCCTCTACTGCGGCGTTGGGTAACATCTCTGGCGTCACCTGAAACTGAATTTGCGGC
This sequence comes from Desertifilum tharense IPPAS B-1220, assembly GCF_001746915.1. Taxonomy (NCBI): domain Bacteria; kingdom Bacillati; phylum Cyanobacteriota; class Cyanophyceae; order Desertifilales; family Desertifilaceae; genus Desertifilum; species Desertifilum tharense. Next base: position 19,021 of record NZ_MJGC01000075.1, on the reverse strand, counting down.
GCACCTCCCTTCACCCGCGTCACGCGCTGATAGAGGGGTTTATCGCGAACGACAGCAAAGTATAACTCCCCTTCAGGATAGGGGGATTGTAACAGGGCAGTTGCCGTTTCTCCGGGCTTGTAGGTGTCTTTATCCAGTTTCACCTCCAGGCGGTTATCATTGTTGCGCCAGCGAACCCCCTCTTCTCCCGTGGCCCAAATTTGCCAATCGGTTGCCGTTGCGTTATTTTTAGCATTGGCAAAGTTTGCCCGAATGCGATAGGCCCCTGACTGGGGTGGCGTCAGGGAAACGGTTTGCGGTTGGTTTCCCGAACGGACTTCTTGGGTAGCGACTGTGGTATATTCCACTTGGTTTTGGGCCGTTGCGCCGCCTTCCACCACTCGCGTCACGCTGCTATAGTCCATTTGCTGCAATTCCAGGCGAACTCGTTCTCCAGAAATGGCTTTCCCCGTGGGTTCTGTGACGATAAGCTGGAGGTTAAAGGGTTTACCCGCATCAGCGACAAAGTTAGATTGTAAGCCAATCACTTTATCGCTAGGTAATACGGTCAGGGTTTGCGAGTTGGCGACAGAGAGATTGGAAATATCAGAGACTTCCGCATCCACCCGATAGGTCATCGGGTAGGGGATATCTGAACCAATGGTAAAGGTTTCTCGGCTTTGTCCTTGGCTATCTAATTCTTGGGTTGCTTGTAGAACATCGCTTTGTAAAGTCGGTCTTTCTTCCGGCCAATACCAGCGCTGACCGAAGGCGAATTTTTCCCAACCTTTGGGGGTAAACTCAAAAGGCGATCGCGTTACATAATATTTAACCGTACCCTTCGCCACGGGTGCGCCAAATAGATAGTGACTTTGGGCATTCGCTTCAATGTTCTCGCCCGTTGTGGCAAATTGGCGGTTTAAGTCTAAATCTACTTTAAAGTTAGGCGGCTTAAACTCAGCAACCCGCAACTCCCCAATAATCTCTACCCCGCGATCGCTCTTACCCCGCAGGATATAATTCCCTAAAGGTTGGTTTTTCTCTAAATTCCACTCTAGGGAAAACGTGCCAAACTCATTGGTCGTGTAATTCCCCAAACTCTGGGTTTTCCCATCAGGACTTTCCAACGTCACCGCATAGCGGACATTTCTATCCTGACGAATTTCCCCATTTTGCAGATAATAGGCGAACCCCGTGAAAGCCGCCTTCTCGCCCGGTTGGTACAAGCGACGGTCAGAGAAGATAATTCCCCTAGACTCCGGCTGGCTACTCTGCCAACCCACCTTTAAGTCATAACCATAAATACCGCTATAGGGTTCAGTCCGCGCAAATGCCCAATCTTGTCCCTCTTTGGCAATCACAAGTAAACTGGGCGCTTCTGCAAACCGTTCGCCACCCGCACATTGTTGTAAGTTTTCGCGATTTAAGACTAACATTCCCGCCGCATTGGTGTTTCCCGTCGCGCAAGGGGTAGGCTGAGGAAATGCCCTAGCTTCGATTTTGGATTGATAGATTTCTACCACCGCATTGCTAACGGGTAAGCCATCCGTCAAGCGATGCACGCGCACTATTCCCATTTCGGGAAACCATTGAGCAAAGACCCCCAAATTTGTTAACTCAACCATGCCGTAATAGGTCGCCGTTCGCCATTGAGTGCGACCTTCTTGTAGATAAGAATTGGTTTTGGCTTGGACGCCATAGGCTAACAATCCAGTTTCGCCCCCCAGTTGTTGGCGCAGGTTTACAGGCGAAGTTTGGATTTGATTCTTGGGGCTAGCGGCGCTAAATGTTTGCCAACGATTGGGCGAGGAAAGTAAGTCGTAACCATTGCCCCTGGGATAGGCAGAATCGACATAAACTAAGTCGGTGGGTTGAACGACGCGAAACTCAGCTTGGTAATTGGCATCGGGTAAGTTGATCGTTTCAATATTCAGTTGTAAATCTTGTCCGGTGGGGAAGATATTCAGCCCAGTGGGTACCCAGAGGCTTCCAGCTACATCGCTGGTTTGATATTGAATTTTAGCAGGCTGACTGAGGGTTTGCCCAAACTTATCTTTGAGATTTTCGCCAACTGTAATTGTATAGTTAGTATTGGGTTCCATCGCCCAAGGGTTGAGACTGACTAAGCGATCGTTGTCGTAAGCTTGAATGAGTTTGGGTAAATCTTTGGGTGGCGGACTAATGCTGATATTGGCTTCAGCAGTCTTGGCATCAATGGGATTATTAAATTTGAGTTGGGCGCTACCTTGAGTAAAGCGTCCGTAAGTTCCTCCAGCGTCGGGTTGTCCGTAATAGGATAGCGTTTCAAAGGCGAAGGGAGCATAGGTATTGACTTGAGTAGTGAAGGGAATTTCGCTGGCTAAGTTGCCATTCGCCGGACGGACGCCTGTGGAGATTTGGAGTTGATATTTTGTGGCTTTTTCTAAGTTTTTCTGGGGGATAATGGCGTAGTCCCAGGTACGGCTGGCTGGGTTGAATTCTGCTTCGGGATTTTGAGTTTGAGTTTCGGGTTTGGCGAGTTCAATTTTTAAGGGAATTTTCTGGTTTTTGTCCTGGGGAATCAGTTGCAGGTGTTGTTCGAGGGAGGTGAGGTCTAGTTCAACATTGGAGGTGAATTTTAAGTTGGGTCTGAGGCTAATGGGTTCAATGCCTGCGCCGGGGTAAGCTTCTTTTCCTGGAAGGTTAGAAATTTGGATGGGTTCGGTGTTAAACGTCCAAGCTAAATCTTCTTCTAAGCGATGATTGCTTAAGTCGGATAAGCCTGCTTTGAGGGTGACTTGAACTCGCGTGGCGAAGGGGATGGCTTTATCGGCTTGAAAACCCACCATCCGAGGCGTTAGGAAGCGAAAGGTTCCGGGTAAGGCGGGGGTAATTTCAAATTGATTTAAGATTTTCTGTTGGTCGGAACTATCTAAGCTTTCTAGGGGAATTAAAGGTTCTTTAAAGATAATCCGAATCTGGTTTAAGGGTTGGGCTTTCCCGGTTGGACTAATTTGTTCTATCCAATTGGGAAGTTGGGGAAGGGGAAGTGCGGCGACTTCGGCTAAGGGTGGGTTCCCAGGGGTAAGGGTGAAGAAACGACAACCCGCGATCGCGCTGACAACCAGTAAACTTAAAAGAAGGTACCGTAACCTGCGCCAAATCCAGGACTTGCTGAACATAAGGATTCGCCTATCATACTCATTTGTGCGATAACTAACGCGCCCCGATCGATTCAGGAAAGGTCTACAATTCTTAATTGGGAGATTCCAGGTTTCTCAGGAAAAATGATTTCCTGTTCTTTGGAAAACTTAACTGAATTCAGAAATCCAGCGAATGCGTCTAGAGTAATGGGCTAAGTTAAAAAGCCGCGAGGCTAGAGCGATAGATTCAAGGGATTGAATAACCGGATTGACTTCAAGTTGCGGCTGAAAAGGTCGATCCGGAATCGGCGGAATTGTAGGCGTTAGTTTAAAGATAGCGGCGTGATGCTTGCCTCTCTAAATAACGATGAAAATCTTTAAAAAGTGCTATCAATTTGCCCATTCAGATGTTAGAATCAAAATAGGGTTACTCCTGATTACGATGGGACTTGCCGTGCGATCGCTGCCATACCTTGCCCCCATCCGCGCCCAAGATATTGCCCAGACTGACTTTGCGATTGAATTTAGCGATCGCCATTATCGCCCCTTGGGAACCCTACTCACCCGCGACAGCGACCATACCGCCATCGTCCCCTTAGCCGAAATCTCCCCCCATTTCCTCAACGCGATTATCGCCGCTGAGGATCAGCGATACTACCAGCATGGCGCATTAGATACTAGAGCGATCGCCCGCGCCCTCCTCGAAGCCGCCCAAGCCAAACAAATCGTTAGCGGCGCTTCTACTATTACTATGCAACTGGCGCGGATGCTCGAACCTGCCCCCCGCACCCTGTATCATAAAGTTGGGGAAGTCTGGCTATCCTGGCGACTTTTTGCCGGAATGAACAGAACCGAAATCCTCCAAGCCTATATTAACCGCCTGCCGATGGGGGGCAACCTTTACGGTGTAGAAGCCGCTTCCCGGACTTACTTTGGCATACCCGCCGCCGATTTAAACTTAGCCCAGGCTAGCATCCTCGCCGCCCTACCCAACGACCCCACCGACTTATATCCCTACGAAGCGTGGGAAGCCTTGAAACAGCGCCAGCAGTACGTCTTAACCCGGATGGTAGAAGATGGCTATATTACCCAGACAGAAGCAGACAAAGCATACCGGGAAGCCATCCAACTGCAACCCAAACAGCGGGGGTTATATGCAGCGCCCCACTATCTATTATGGCTGAGTCAGCAATTGGGCAGCGAACCCGCACCGCAGGTGAGAACCACCCTAGATTTATCCTTGCAGGAATTTGTCGAAACCCAGGTGAAGCAAGTTCTCGACGGGTTGCGGGCCAATAACGTCAACCACGCCGCCGCGATCGTCATTGATAATCAGACTGGGGAAGTTCTCGCCTATGTGGGTTCCCCCGATTATTTTAACGAAGCCAACCAGGGGCGCAATGATGGGGTGCAAGCCTTGCGCCAACCGGGTTCTAGCTTAAAGCCATTTTTATACGAACTGGCGTTAGAAAAAGGCATCATTCAACCGAATACTATCCTAGCTGATGTTCCCACCCACTACGCCATACCAGGGGCGCAACTCTACAGCCCCGTTGATTATAGCGAAACCTTTTTAGGGCCGGTGCGGGTGAGAGTCGCCTTAGCCAATTCCCTGAATGTTCCGGCGGTGAAAGTTTTAGAGAAAGTCACAGTTCCCCTATTTCTAGAACGCTTGCATCAACTGGGGTTTAAGCAACTCAACCAAGCGCCAGAACATTACGGTTTAGGGTTAGCGTTGGGGAGTGGCGAGGTTAGCCTGTGGGAGTTGGCTGGCGCGTATTTGCGGCTGGCGAGACAGGGACAATCTCAACCCATTGTCACCCATTTTGGCGATACGACTCCCGAAGAGGGGGAACCCCTAGGTCGGGTGGAAACCTGGCAACTGGTTACAGATATGTTAAGCGATCGCTATGCCCGTGCGGCCGCTTTTGGCGTCGATTCTGTGTTAAGTTTACCCTTCCCGGCGGCGGTGAAGACGGGGACTTCTTCCGATTATCGCGATACATGGACGGTGGGGTTTACGTCCGATTACACCGTAGCAACCTGGGTGGGGAATTTCAACGGGGAACCAATGCGCCAGGTTTCCGGGGTGACGGGGGCTGCCCCGTTGTGGAATCGGATTATGCTAAGGTTACACGCCACACAGGAACCCACGCCTTGGCGAATGTCTGGGCGTTTAGTGAGTTTACCGATTTGTGCGGTGACGGGTCAACGCCCCACGGCAGATTGTCCTTCTGCGGTGGTGCAAGAATATTTTGCCCTTGAGGATGTGGCAAGCTATCAGCAAGGGGGGGATTTTTCCCTATCGGCGGAATACAATGAATGGCTGGCAACTCAAGCACAACCTAGCCTAACGGTCAACCAATTGCGGATTGTTTCCCCTCAGCCGGATGATTATTTTGTGGTGAATCCTAATGAGTCTGCAAAACTAGAATTGAAACTGGCAAATCCTGGGACTGAACCCGTGGAATGGTGGTTAAATGGCGAAAAAATTGCCACCCAAACGGCGGCTTCTTTATTTTGGCCGATGCGTCCGGGAAGTTGGACGTTGCAGGTCAAGCAAGGGGAAAAAACCGATTCTGTGCGCTTTCAGGTGGAAGTGAATCAAGGAAAATCTAGCCGACGCGGTTTTTCGGTGGTGCAGTAGCAGAATTGACATGCCTCGACCCAAAACTGGGTTCTACTTAGCTATCTAGTGAGTAACTGAACCGTTTTCAGCGAAGTCTGGTTTCTTCGCCTCGTCCTATTTGGGTTAAAACAGAAGAGGGAAATACGGAGAAGTTGCCCCAATGGACGAACAACGCCTGCAAGCTTATGGGGATTTGATTCAAGAATTGCTGAGATGTCCTAGTGGGGAAGCAAACCGAATCCTGAACCAGCACTCAAAACTTGTTGATGAGGGTTTGGTACAGGTGCTAGTTCAGGTAGCGCAACAGCTTCAAAGTGTAGGGAGAGAAAACGAAGCGGGTTTTCTGCTGGATCTGGCGCAACCGTTAGCCGAATATCTGAACAGGACGACTAACTCCGGAACTCAATCCAATGCCACACCAGAAGAATATTTCAGGTTTTTAATGGAAGTGTTGCAGGCAATCACTAAAAGCAACAACGATCCAAAGGTAGTTTATCCTCTCCTAGCACAACATCAAGATAAACTCGATTTGATGTTTGCAGAGATTCTAAAACGGTGGTTTGAGTCTGAACTTGACCCTAATAATTCTGAGAGAAATCAAGTTTTGGCAGTAAGACTGAACAGTCTTGCTATTGCTCTGTGTCAGTTTCCGTTAGGTAGTCGGGCGAATAATCTTGAAATTGCGATCGCCTCTTACAAGGAAGCGTTGCAAGTTTACACCCGCCAAGGGTTTCCCCAAGATTGGGCAACGATGCAAAACAACTTGGCAAATGCCTACCGCGATCGCATCCAGGGGGACAGGGCCGAGAATTTAGAATTGGCGATCGCCCTATACCAGCAAGCGTTGCAAGTTCGCACCCACCAGGCGTTTCCCCAAGATTGGGCAATGACGCGAAACAACTTGGCAAATGCCTACAGCGATCGTATCCGGGGAAACCGGGCCGAGAATTTAGAATTGGCGATCGCCCTATACCAGCAAGCGTTGCAAGTTTACACCCGCCAGGCATTTCCCCAAGATTGGGCAGGGACGCAAAACAACTTGGCAAATGCCTACTTGTGCCGCATCCGGGGGGACCGGGCCGAGAATTTGGAAGAGGCGATCGCTTCCTACCAGCAAGCGTTGCAAGTTTGCACCCGCCAGGCGTTTCCCAAACAATGGGCAATGACGCAAAATAACTTGGGAAATGCCTACCGCGATCGCATCCGGGGGGACCGGGCCGAGAATTTAGAATTGGCGATCGCTTCCTGCCAGCAAGCCTTGCAAGTTTACACCCGCCAGGCGTTTCCCCAAGATTGGGCAGGAACGCAAAATAACTTGGCAAATGCCTACAGCAACCGCATCCGGGGGAACCGGGCCGAGAATTTGGAGTTGGCGATCGCTTCCTACCAGCTAGCGTTGCAAATTTACACCCACGAGGCGTTTCCCGAAAAATGGGCAATGACGCAAAACAACTTGGCACTTGCCTACAGGGATCGTATCGGGGGGGATCGGGTCGAGAATTTAGAATTGGCGATCGCTTCCTGCCAGCAAGCCTTGCAAGTTTACACCCGCGAAGCTTTTCCCGAACAATGGGCAAGGACGCAAAACAACTTGGCAACTGCCTACAGCGATCGTATCCGGGGGGACCGGGCGGAGAATTTGGAATTGGCGATCGAGTGTTATCGACAAGCTTTAGAAATCTATACTCCTTCTGCTTTCCCTCTAACCTGCCTTACAGCAGGACGCAACCTCGGCAACCTCGCGTTTGAACTCCAAGACTGGGAAAACACCCTCTACGGCTACGAGAGAGCCATTTCCGCAGTAGAACAAAGCCGGGAATGGGCAACTTCTCCGCGTCGCAAGCGCCAAATCCTAGAAGATGCCCTCCCCCTCTACGAAAAAATGGTGCAAGCCTGCATCCAAGCCGAACGCTACGACCTCGCCCTCCTCACCATCGAACGCAGCAAATCTCGCACCTTAATAGAACTCCTCGACAACGCCAAGCTTGAACCCAAAAACGCCACCAACGACCAAAAACAACGCCTCAAAGGACTCCGTAACCAAATTTCCGCCCTGCAACAACAACTCGACCAAGCAGAACCCCTCGGCCCCGAACCCGAAACCGAAACCGACAGCAGCACCCGCCAAAGCCCTTCCCCAACCGCAACCTCCCCCAGCACTCCCCTGAAAACCGTCCTACAAACCCTGCAACAGCAACTCAACGAACTCCTGATAGAAATCAACGATCCAGACTTCACCCTCACCCAAAAAGTCAACCCCCAACTCCCCGACTTTACCCAACTCCTCAACCCCCAAACCGCCCTAATTGAGTGGTATCTCCCCCCCAACCCCGAAAGCGGCTTTCAGGTTTTCCTCGTCACCCTGACTTCCCCATCGCAAATTCACATCCAACCCCTCGCCTTCTCCCCCGAACAACGCCAACAACTCGACACCAACCTCAACACCTACCTCAGCGACTACCGCAAAGATACCTGGCGCGAAGCCCTCAGCCAGCGCCTCGCCACCCTTTCCGAAACCCTGCAACTCAACACCATCCTTGCCAACCTTCCGCCCCACATCCAAAAACTCATCCTCATTCCCCACCAAAAATTACACCTCATCCCCCTCCACGCCCTCACCGGAACCCGCCAACACCCCAACAGCGAAACTCAAACAGGCTGTTTGATGAACTTATTCGCCAACGGCGTACAATACGCCCCCAGCAGCCAATTCCTCGAACGCCTCCACCAACGCCAACCCCTTGCTAACTCAAACACTCAACCCCTCTTCGCCATCCAAAACCCCACCGAAGACTTGCACTACACCGAAATAGAAGTCGAAATCATCTCCCGAACCTTCAACCCCCACCTCCACATCCTTAAACGCCGCCAAGCCACCAAAACCACCCTCAACAAACCCAAAACCCTCGCCGAACTCCGTCGCAGCCACTACGCCCATTTTTCCTGTCACGGCGTTTTTAACTCCCGTTTCCCCCTCAACTCCGCCTTAGTTCTCGCTGGCGAAACCACTCCCCCAACTCCAAAACCCGCAACCCCAGAAGCCGACAACCGATACGTCACCCTCCGCGATGGCCGTCGTTTCGACACCGCCACCCAAGGCCTCACCCTCAGCGAAATCTTCGCAAACCTCGACTTACCCTATTGTCGTCTCGTCACCCTCTCCGCCTGCGAAACCGGGTTAGTTGATACCGCCCTCACCGATGAATACATCGGACTAGCCAGCGGCTTTCTCTATGCTGGAAGCAGTACCGTAGTTAGTAGCCTCTGGCGCGTCGATGACTTCGCCACCGCCTTTTTAATGATTCGCTTCTACCAAGAACTCAACAACCCCAAAAACCCCTCTATTGCCCTCGCCCTCCAAGCCGCCCAAACCTGGATGCGAGAAGTTTCGCGAGAAGACTTTATCGCCTGGTTGCGCGATCAATTAAAACTCGATCCAGAAATCTTAAAAGACTATACCCGCCGCTTGCGACTGTACGAGAAACATCAACCCTTCGCCCGTCCTGAATATTGGGCCGCCTTTTGTCCCATTGGACGCTAGATTAAAAATACCGCCCCCAACCCAGAAACCGGGTTTCTGCTACAGGGTTTCTTCTACAAGAAAGATATTTATAGAAACCCGGTTTCTCTGCCGAAGCCTAACGCCCCCATCCAGAAACCGAGTTTCTGCTACAAGAAAGATATTTATAGAAACCCGGTTTCTCTGCCTAAACCCTTACAAAAACCTAACAACCTCTGAAAATGACTACAGAAGCCCAAAAAATCGTTTGTCGGTTTATCGAATTACTCGAAGAAGAAAGCCAAAAAACAGAACCTTCAATTTTTCCCGAAGAGTCTTGGACAGCACTACCCGATTTAGACCGCCAAGTCGCCCAACTTACCGCTGAAGATGTCGGCACATTAGCCGATATAATTCTAGATTGGTGTGAGAATAATGGCTACAACACAATTCTCACTGCCCTCCAAAAAGAGTCACTAAAATGCGATCCGCAAGATGACGATGAAGAAATCGAAGCTTCCGATCCGTCAGATCAACCCATCACCAATCAATCTCTGCGTTCTGCCATTAAAACTGCTATTACCAATCAAACCTCAACTCCTGAATGAACACCCCTTCAGAAATTTATGCCCCTAATATCCGTTTATTTGCTTACCATCTAGCAACCGGAACATTCACAGATTTTCAGAGAATTATCATCACCGACTCTCAAATTCAAGCCTTTTACAATCAACTCCTCGCCAACTACCAATTTAAAATTGACTTCCGTTCCGACAAGCCACCCCTACCCAAATATGACCTTCTCGATAAAAAGAGTCAAAACCGACGTACCCAAACTCTCCCTCTAACTCCCCTAGAAACCTTTAGTATTAAAGGCTTTGCTTATCCCCAACTGATTAACGATACCTACGCTTTCGCCCTCACCCTCTATCATCCCCAAAAAGCGGATTCAGATCGAGTCACCTTTGACCAACTCCCCCAATTCAATCGTCAAAACTGCTTGCTCATTCAGCATCCTGAAGAACCTGAATTAGCTCAATCGTTCTGGGGACAAACCCTATTCATCAGTGGCTTTATTGGGTCAAAAAAACCTGCATCGCCCAAAGATTTACAACCCCTAGCCCAGAATTGCTTACAAGAATTTCTCAAACAAAACAATTTAGAACAATGTCCCCCCTACTATCGCCAAGGAGAACTTTTCAACGGCTATGTATACGAATATGGCAACCCCAGACTAGACCGCTCTCTAGGACATATTCTAATTTTGTTTATCTTTGAAGAGTCAACCACCAAAATCCTTAAAAGATGCCAGTGGGATTTGCCAGAATTATTTTTATACTATCACAAAAACAGCCAAAACTTTCAAGATAGCCGCATAGAATATAGAGAAGCGATTGACCAAATTAAAACCATTGAAACCACTTTAATTGATTTTAACAAAGCCTACCCTAAAAACCGCCTTCATGCGCTCACCTCAAGCGAGCTACAAAACTTAAAAACAGAACTCAAAACCCTACTAAATATCGCCTTACAATATTCGCAACATCTCCGCAACCTAGAATATTTCCATAACACCATTGCTATCAACACAGGCAACTATCGAGACACCCTCCAACGCATCGAAAACGCCGCCGAAAGCGATGTCACTTTTTGGATGAATTTTGCAGATAAAGAATGTCAAAAATTTCTACAACAAATTGAAGCCGATCTCAACTATCTCCGCCAAGGTTCAGGCTTATTAGACACCGCCATCGCCACTATTCGAGGCTTAGTAGAAATCGAACAAGCCGAACGCGATCGCTCTTTAGAACGTACCATTCAAATCCTCGGTGCAGGACTTGGCGCAGGGGGAATTGTCGCCTCAGCCATTTCCGGCCATATCCAAACCCCGCGTACCCTTCCCCAGGTAAACTTAATCCTTAATCCCCCCATCCTCGCCTTGCTATGGAGTCTCAGCGCTGGCTTAACCGTGGGTTTCATTGTCGCATTGTTGAATGGGGCGATCGCAGCTAGAAAAACGCGATATCTTCAGAAAAACAACCAAAGTGCGATCGCGCCAACTTCCCCACCCCTTCCGCTTCCCCAACCAACCCAACCCGAAGAGAGAGAACGCGGTTAAAGGTGAATATTAACAACCCCCGAATATCAACTTAGCGTATAGGCGATCGCCTGTAATATGAGGCCCCTCCTTGAGACTGGGCTAAACTCAAGAAAAAGCATACTAAATCTAACCTTGTGATGAGTTATCGAAATATTATTACCATTGAATCTGGAAAACGGGGTGGAAAGCCTTGTATTAGACGAATGCGGATTACTGTGTATGATGTGCTTGGCTGGCTGGCAGCAGGAATGTCCCATGCAGAAATTTTAGATGATTTTCCAGAGTTAACCGAAGAAGATATTAGAGCCTGCTTAGATTGCCTTGAATTGTACTAATCAGCTTGATATCCTCAGCCGCTGAACAACTAAGATAAGCAGCGGTAAATAACCTTTGCAACACCACCAACTTCTACCAACAGTCTACTTCATCAACTTGTGCGAATGCGATCGCGACAATCGACCCCCTATAAACAGATATGGCGTAGAGAAGCAAATTGTGCTAGCATTTCTCTCCGAACCAACCAAAGGCAGTGACATCTTAACGGTGATGGGTGGGTTAACCGCGATCGCGCCAACCCCTAGAAACTCAGTTTTTGGCCGATCGCAACAGTAAAAACCCCAGATTTTCAGAAAAACTCAATTTCTTTGCAATTCTCCAAGTTTATGTAATTAATGCCACATTTAAGCTAAAACATAAAGATGAAATCACGGAGAGCTAGCCTTGATGGAAAACCAACGCTTGCAAGCTGATGGGGACGCGATGTCACTCCCTAATTTAGAGACGTATTTGCCCGTTTTAACTGAACTCTTGCAAGCCACGCAAGAGAGTCAAGGCGATCGCCAAGTCGTGTATCCGTTATTGCAAGCCCATCTCGATAAACTAGACGTTGAATTTGCACGGGTTTTGCAACAGTGGGCCACCGCTACCTTAACGCAACTTGCTCCAGAACCCGCCTATCGCCTCATTAACGCGATCGCCACCTTTAGCCACCTGATTCGACGGTTTCCCGAAGGCAGTCGCAGCGCCAATCTCGAAATTAGCATCGCCGGTTATCAACTCGTCGCCACCGCCTTGACTCCCCAAACTCACCCCGAACTGTGGGCAGCGACGCAAAATAGTTTAGGCATCGCCTATTCTCAACGCCTGCAAAAAGACCGCGCCCAGAACTTAGAAAGTGCGATCGCCGCCTTCCAACAAGCGCTGCAAATCTACACCCCAGAAGCCTTTCCCCACGATTGGGCCACCCTGCAAAATAACCTAGGGGGGGCTTACCTGAACCGCAGCCAAGGCGATCGCGCCCAGAATATCGAACAGGCGATCGCGGCCTTCCAACAAGCCTTACAAACTTGCCCGCGCCACGCCTTCCCCGAAGCTTGGGCCGACAGCCACTATCATCTCGGCAAAGCCTACCACGAACGCAGCCAAGGCAACTCGCGCAGCCAAAATTTAGAACAGGCGATCGCCCATTACCAACAAGCCTTAGAAATTTACATCCGGGCTGAGTTTCCCAAACAATGGGCAACCCTCCACCAATACCTAGCAACCGCCTATCTTAACCGCAGCCTGGGCGATCGCGCTGAAAACCTCGAAAAAGCGATCGCCTCTTACCAAAAGGCCCTGCAATTCTACACCGATGAAACCTTCCCCGAAAATTGGGCCGCGATCCAAAGAAACCTAGGAAGCGCCTACTTTGAACGCCTCCGAGGGAACCGCGCCCAGAACCTAGAACGCGCCATCTTTGCCAACAAACAAGCCTTAACCATCCACACCCGCGCCGCCTTCCCCCTGAAATGGGCGATGACTCAACGGCATCTCGCCACCGTTTACCTGCACCGCATCTATGGCGAGAGAGGCGATAACTTAGAAAGAGCGATCGCCGCCTCCCAAAAAGCCCTACAAATCTATACCCGCGAAGCCTTTCCCGAAGATTGGGCCACCCTGCAAAATAACCTGGGACTGATTCACATCTACCGCCTTTACGGGGAAAAAACAGCGAACCTCAAAAAGGCGATCGCTGCCTTCCAAAACGCCCTAACCATTCCCAACGCCCAACCGCTACCCCAAAACCAAGCGTGCAACCTCTTTAACCTCGGCGTGGCTTACCAACAAACCCACCAGTTGCCGCAAGCTTACAACACCTTCGCCCAAGCCATCGAGATTGTCGAACAAATCCCCGGCGCGATCGTTTCCGGCGAGGATGCTTCACCGCAACTCGCCGAAAAATGGCATACCCTCTATCGCCGCATGGTCGAAGTTTGCCTCGCCTTGGGTCGCTATACCGAGGCGCTAAAATACGTAGAACGCAGCAAAACCCGCACCCTGTTTGAATTACTCACCATTCACGACTTCTACCCCAAAGGCGAAATTCCCCTAGAAATTCAAACCCATTTGGGAGAAGCAAGCGCTGAATAGAAAAACTCAATCCTTTACATTTTCCTGCTTGAGAGGAATCTGAATCACAAACTCCGTCCCTTCACCGGGGGTCGAAAAACACTCTAACTTGCCGTGGTGTTTTTCGGTGATAATTTGGTGACTAATTGCCATCCCCATCCCCGTTCCCTTACCAATCGGTTTTGTCGTGAAAAAGGGATTGAAAATATAAGGCTTAATCGACTCTGGCATACCGGGGCCATTATCGGCGATCGCAATTTCTGCCCATTCCCCATTCGTCACCGTCCGAATCGTAAGCTGACTCGCACAATCTGTAACCGGCATTTCATCTAAAGCATCAATCGCATTCACAATAATATTCATGATCACCTGATTGAATTGCCCCGGATAACATTCCACCAGCGGCAACTCGCCATACTCGCGAATCACCTCAATCGCGGGTCGTTCTACCCTAGCCTTCAAGCGATGTTGTAAAATCAACAGCGTGCTTTCAATCCCTTCATGGATATCCACCGCTTTAAACTCCGCCTCATCCATGCGCGAAAAGTTTCGCAAACTCAACACAATCGTGCGGATGCGATCGGTTCCCATCTTCATAGAAGTGAGAATTTTCTCCACATCCTCAATCAAAAACTCCAAATCCAGTTCTTCTGCTAAAGCCTGGATCTGCGGATCGTTGTCAGGATGCAACCGCTGATACAGTTGCAGCATTCTTACCAAATCCTGCGTGTAGCCATCTAAATGACTCAGATTGCCATGAATAAAATTAACAGGATTATTAATTTCATGGGCAACCCCTGCCACCAGTTGACCCAAACTGGACATTTTTTCGCTTTGAATCACCTGTGCTTGAGTTTTTTGCAACTCGCTTAATGTATTTTTGAGTTCAATCGTCCGCTGTTCAACCCGATTTTCCAATTCAACATTACTCTCTTCCAAAGCCACAAACGACTCGCGCAACTGGCTAACCATATAATTAAAAGAGTCAGCCAAACTATTAAACTCTTGAATGCGACTAGGTTCAATGGCTTGATCTAACTCTCCTGCTGCCATTGCTTGACTCGCGTGGTTCAGGCGGCGAATTGGGCGCATAATCCAGCGAGAAGTCCACCATCCCATCAAGGCGGCAACAACCAATGCTACCAAACATAACCCCACTGTTGTTCGGTTATTGGCAACAATTTCTGCCATAAAAGTGCTTTCCGGGACATTAATGACCAGCAACCAATCCAAACCATAATTATCGCGCCAAGGGGTAATTTGAACGTAATAACGCTCTCCTTGCCACTGGAAGCGGAACTTTTGGGTTTGAGTAATCGCTTGAAATCCTTTAAACTCTTCTTGAATTTGTTGAGCAATGCCCTGAATAATGGGATCGTTACTTTCAATCGCTTGCAGAAGTTGAGCTTCCCCATTGACAAAGCGAAAGGGTCTTTGGAAACCCGAATTCGCAATGAGCGCCCCGCTGCGTTCTAAAATAAAAACTTGACCCTTTTCACTCACCTCAGAACTCCGCAAGAAATCGCTCAGTTTCAATAACGAAACATCAATACTCACCATGCCTAGCAAGCGATTCTGGGCATCATAGATGGGACGGCCGGCGGAAGTAGCAATATAAATGCGATCGGGATAATTAATTGTATAAATTGGCGACCAAATTGGCTGACCTGCTTTGATGGGTTCAGTGTACCAAGTTTCCTCAAAGTTATTCCAATCGAGCGTTTCTAAAACTTCAGTGCGATCGCCCCGGTCATTTAAGGCATAACTATACCAATTATTGGGCGGTTTAGCTGACCAATCGTCTAGCGTAATTGTAACGCCATCGTAGCGGGCAGCGCCAACACCTTCACCCGTCGTCAGCCCAATACCAATGTAACTGACTTCATACGCCTGCATTTGATGCCAAAAATAGCGCCCCACCGTTTCGCGATCGCGCACGTTCAGCAATCCCATCTGAATCGCATCTGCATTAATTTGAGCAATCTGGTGAGGAACGGAGAGATAATCTTCCAAATGCTGGCTCACCATTGTACTCGTACGATCCATTAACCGATCGGCGAGGTGACTAACGGCTTTTTGGCCATTTTTAAAAGACAAATAACCGACTAAACCAACGGCTCCAAAGATTTGCAAGGCAAATGGTAAAATCAGAACCCATTGTAAGGGAAAAGACTTGATTGGTTGGCAAGGACGATGTTTCATAACATGCTCAGTCGCGAGACAGCTTACTGCCTGAATGAATCGAGAAGTTGGGTGTATGCTGGTTGGCGGCTGATAACAGTAGAGGATCGAAAGCTGAAAAAGGCGTTTAGGGGTTTGTGGCGAGAGGGGTTGCGGTGTTATAGAAAAAATTAGACTTCCACAAGCGATCGCCCTAGCAGCAGGTAAAAAGGCGATCGCTAACGGCCTAAACCAATCGCCCCCCGCAAGTTTGCTTGTCCTAAATTAACATTCGTCACTAAGGCCCGTCGAAAAAACGCTTGCGATAAATTCGCATCCCTAACATTAGCGTTACTTAAATTGGCTTCGTTAAAAAAAGCCCCTTGCAAATTGGCATCGGTTAAATTTGCCGAACGCAAGTCTGCGCCGTTGAAATTAGCCTGCAAGCCTCTAGCCTCTCTGAGATTGACATTCACCAGGCTGGCTTGCACCAGTTGAGCATAACTCAAATCAGCATTAGTTAAATTTGCCCCCACCAGCAGCGAACCCCTCAAGTCAGCTTGGGTTAAATTTGCCCGTCGAAGTTCGGCATTATGGAAATTAACCCCCCGGAGGTTAGCATTGCTCAGATTGACGTTCCGAAAATCAACCTCTGTGAGGTTAGCATCTTGTAAATCTGCGCCGCTTAAATCAACTCCTCTTAAACTGACGCCACTTAAATTACAGCGACGACATTGTTTAGTTTCTAATAATCGGGCAACATCGGCGGGATTGGCAGCCTGTGCCGCGTTTGCTAAACCAATGCAGGATAATAGGGCTAAACCGACTATTCGCCAAGCCTGAATGGCGATCGTTGTGTTGGTAAAATTCAATGCCATCGCGTTGACTCCCAGCGTGAGTAGCTATAGACCCAGATTTAGCATTCCCGCCAATCGTCCCGTACCTTCATCCCTTAAGGATGGATCGTACCATCAGGCATCTGAGTGCGGCTGAGAATCGCTCCGGTTAAGTCTGCATTCAGCAAAATGGCATGTTTGAGATTAGCGCCGCTGAGATTGGCATTGACAAGCTTTGCGCCCGTTAAGTCGGCTCTGGTTAAGTTGGCTTTACTTAAGTTAGCACGGCTCAGGTCTGCGCCATACAGGTTAGCTTCGCGTAAATCAGATTGGCTGAGGTTGGCTTCGCTTAAATCGGTTTTACTCAAATCTGTCTGACGCAGCAACGCCTCGCTGAGGTTAACGCCAGCAAAATTCGCCCAACTCAAGGTTTGATGGCTGAAGTCCATCCACTTTAAATTCGGTTTAGACACATAAAATTTGCCATTGCGTACGATCACTTTACTAAAATTGCGATCGCCTGCGGCATACTGCTTAAGGAACTCAGCGGCATATTGTTGCGCGAGTTGGCGGAGTTGTTGAGAGTCCAAATCGGCATTCATAAAAGGCACCCAATGACAGAAGCTATATCCTCTATCGTTCCCAAGGGGGGAAGTTGACTAACAGGCTCAACCCAAAAGTTGTAGTAAATTTTACCTTTAATTCCTTTCAGTAAACTTAAGTCTACTGAGTTAGACCCAAACCCATCGTTTTGAAAAGTTAAGCTCTCATGTCTTTCAATATCTACACCTTGAGTCAATTGCAGCAGCATCTCCAAGCCAATCCGGAGCAATGGCGACCTTTAGTTTTAACCAATGGGTGTTTTGATTTACTCCATGTCGGACACTTGCGATACTTACAAGCGGCTAAAGCGCTAGGGCGATCGCTGATTATCGGTTTAAATAGCGATCGCTCCGTGCAAAGCATCAAACCCCACTCGCCCGGATTTCCCCAACGTCCCATCATCCCCGAAAACCAACGCGCCGAACTCCTAGCCGGACTCAAACCCGTTGACGGAGTGGTACTATTTGACACGCAGACCGCAATTCCTCTAATTGAAGCCATTCAACCCGATATTTACGTCAAAGGGGGCGATTATACCCTGGAAACCTTACCAGAAGCCAAAGCCGTACAAGCTTGTGGTTGTCGTGCCGAGTTCATTACCATTGAAATTCCCACCTCAACAACCGCCATTATTCGTAAAATTCTAGAGGAACGTCTTTAAATTAACTGCTTTTTGACTCTTAACTGGCGACTTCATGAGCGATCCAACCACCGACAACCGAAGCGATCTCGACACCAACCTTTCCCAACTGGCAGCCCAACTGCGATCGGGGACGACCAAAAATCAACTTGCATCCGTCCACGAACTTGCTAGTGCGGGTGCTGCTGGCGAACAGATTTTAATGGAAATTTTAAAAGAACGCCACAGCAATTCCTCGCCAACGCCTGTAGAAGGAAAGATTTACCAAGCCTTGTTTGCCAGTCCCTCAACTGAAGTTCAAGACTTCTTGCAAACCCACTTTCCCACCGGACTTGTCCCCCTAACCTCCGAACGCAATATCGACTATTTGCCCCTGCAACGCCTATTAGCCAAACAAGACTTTCTGGAGAGCGATCGCCTTACCATTACCTTAATGTGCGAACTGGCCGGTCGAGATGCCCAAGAACGCAAATGGCTCTACTTTACCGAAGTCGATCGTTTTCCCAACAGCGATCTCAAAACCCTCGATACCCTGTGGTTCATCCACTCCGAAGGTAAATTTGGCTTTTCCGTACAGCGAGAACTCTGGCTATCCCTAGGCCGCAACTGGGAAAAACTCTGGCCTAAAATTGGCTGGAAACTCGATAATCAGTGGACGCGCTACCCCAACGCCTTCACCTGGGATCTCAGCGCGCCGAGAGGTCATTTACCCCTCTCCAACCAACTGCGCGGCGTCCGAGTATTCTCTTCATTGCTCAATCATCCCGCTTGGCAAAGCTAAAAGAGTGCTGAGTGTAAAGTGCTGAGTGCTGAGTGGGAATAGTAGTGCTGAGTGTAAAGTGCTGTAGCTTGCTTCCGCGTAGCGGTGTGCTGAGTGGGTAAGAGGGTGGGGGGAAAGGAGTGCTGAGTGCTATTGCGTTAGCTTCTGACTATGCTGAGTTGATAATTATCAAGCTTTTCTCTGTCTTCTTCCCCAACCCCTAACTCCCAACTCCCAACTCCCTTCTTCCCCAACCCCCAACTCCCCATCCTCTTCTTCCCCAACCCCTAACTCCCAACTC